>CAYUVK010000127.1:0-13107 GCA_964448105.1 uncultured Ignavibacteriaceae bacterium | reverse complement strand
TATAATGTGTAAAGAACTAAACAATTAAAAATTTACATGTTGTGCAACGGACTCTGCCGGCAGGTAGGTCTTTTGCATTAGTAATAAAAATAAGTTTCTTGTGCCAACCCTTGTTTTTCAAACTTCGGTTGGTAAATTGGGTTGCAGCTTAAATGAAGTAGTCATTATAAAGCTAAATAAATCAAATGAATAAACTTTTAATAATATTTTTATTTAACCCCTCAATAATTCATTCACAAGAAAATGAAGCTGAAAATATGTCCCTTTTTAGTATGACCCGGCAGGACCAGAATCTTCAATCTTTGACTAATTACAAAAAAATATTTATCTCTTAAATTAAAAAAATTTATATAATTCATGCCCACGATCTTTAAATAATTGTTTAAATTCTTCTCTTTCAATATCTGATATCTCTTCATATTGATTTCGCATAAAGGGGGTAAAGTAAATTTTATTCGATCCTGTCTCAATTCTGTTTTCAAAATACATAAAATGTTCAGTATCATAAAAATTTCCATCTTGATCTGTATAAAATACTAATATGTAAACATTATATTTTTTAGTAAGATCGATATTACTTACTTAATCGACAATTTATAGACGTTGAATCATCTTTTAATAATGAAGTTTTTCTTGTACGTCGATAATTATAATCAAATTGGTAGTTTACTAAATTTTTTTGTGCAAGCAAAAGCTGTTTGAAGTTAATCTCTTTATCAGACACATAATATATGAAACCGATATATATAAGAGGTCCATTTCCACGATTTATAAGTTGAGATTTATAAATGAAATCAAAATTACCATTCTCTCGATATGGTTCAAACCTTTCTGACCCTACATAACCTATAGGACGATAAGATTGAATTAATGATTTATTAAGGGTTTTATTTTGTTCAATAAGAGCATTAGTCTGAATTTTCAATTGACTATTTTGGTTAATAAATTCAAATAATTGAAAAATAATGATAATAAAACCAAAAAAAGTTATAATAACTTCAAGAAATGGAAATAAGTCTTTATTCCTTTTTATATATTCACAGAACTGATGAAATTTATTTTTTTTATCTGGTTTATTTTCCATCCTCATAGTCCCTTAAAAGATGAATTCAATTTAATAAAATTTTCTGGAACGGTCATTAAGTGATAGATAAAAACTTAATTCTCCCTCCTCATCCTCCTAATCTTCTCCTCCATCTCTTTTTTCAAAAAGGTTTACTAATATAATTTCTAATACTAATCGAAATTGTAAGGTAGTTATACCGAGTTATGAGTTATATACTAAAACCACGGATTGCGAGTTTAAATAATTTACTTTAGATTGTAAAAGAATTTGTAATAAAAATACCGGAGGTTGTTAAATGAACTTTTTAAAAATGTTGAAACAACCGAGCGCCTTTCTTCCTGTATCAATGTCTTTCGTCGCCCTCATCACGGTGCTTGTTCATGTTTTAATTTTCGGCGTTGTCCGTGAAGCTGATGAGGGAGCTGCTGCACACATCTTTCAACTGCTCATCGTTGCAGAGATACCGATTATTGCATTCTTTGCGTTCAAATGGCTACCACGTACCCCGAAACAGGCACTTCAAGTACTATTATTGCAAATCAGTGCAGTTCTAGCTGCACTTGCGCCTGTGTTCTTTCTAAACCTTTAATCCGGAGTTAATTACATACCTTAATCGAAAGTATTAGAAATATAAAATCCCTAATTCTCCCTCCCCATCCTCCTAATCTTCTCCTCCATCTCTTTTTTCAGCACGCCAACTTCTTCTAATATCTCATCTTGATTTATCAGTTTTTTCCTTTCAAGAATTCTAATCAATGCATGTATCTCCATTATTTTGGAAACGATTAGTTCTTCATAAAAAAAATTAAATTACTAAAGAAAAATTGAGGGAATCTCTTACGAATTAAAATAACTAATTAAAAAATTATGCTAAGGCAGAGAAGATATTAATTTTCGATAATCCTTTTCGGGAAATGCACGAAGCGTTTCGGTTCGAACGGCGCCAAGTGAACCTATTGAGAGTGTTATTTTTGCCATCGTTTCATCATCAGGTGCTTCAGCTATGATAACTAAATCGTATCTTCCCGTTACAAGGAAAAATTCCTTCAATTCAGCTCCCATTGATTTATATAGTTTTTTCGCTTTATCCAACCGAGAAGGACTTTCCTTGATATTTTCAATACCCTTTTGAGTATAATTTAATAAGGTAATGTAAGTAGCCATATAACCACCTCCTTTTATCTAGTTTGAGATTCCCTCACCAGAGAAATTAAATAGTAATAAGTATTAGAGCAACACAATATTTTAAGTGCTAATTCTCCCTATCACCCCTCCTAATCTTCTCCTCCATCTCTTTTTTCAGCTTACCAACTTCTTTTAGCACTTCATCCGAACTAATCAATCCTTTTCTTTCAAGAATCCTGATTAAAGCTTGTATCTAGATATTTCAAGATTTATTTAAGTGAAGATTTTACTGCAAAAGGAATTTAAACCAGTTCAAATTGCAGTTGAGCTTTTTCAACACTCTCATACAGATTAGTTTGGTCAATAGGCTTTCTTATTATACTAACTGGATTCAGATAGTAAGAATTTATGAGTCTACTAAAGTCATCAAAAGCAGTAATAAAAATATAAGGGACTTTATAGCTACTCTCTAAACGGGCTATTGCTTCAATACCATCAAGTTGACCATTAAGGTTAATATCTGTAATGATAAGTGAAGGATTTAAAAGTTTCACTTGCTCCATTAAATCTTCACCTGTAGTAACAACCGGGAAAACTTTGTGACCAAAGGAGGCAAGACAGTAATTAAGCTGGGTTACAACTTTTGAATCAGTTTCGGCAATTAAAATGTTCATAGGTATGTTCATTATGTATACCCTTTCTTTGGAAGAAAGTAGGTATAAACAAATCCAAATACAAGCTATTAGCATTAGTAGTATCATTATAGATTATGAAATATAATTAGCCCAACATTTCTGGTCGCTCTTGTTATCGCCGGAGGACTCACCCGAATGTAATCGAAGATTTAGGTAAGTAACATGTACCGTTTAAAGAATAGTTCAACCCAAAGTATATTAAAGTAATTTGAGTAATGATTATGAATACTAAATATTAAACCCAGAATTGTCATTAGAAATATTTATTTGAAACAACAAATGGCCAACTGAAAAGATTTGTACTAGACCAAATTCCTTCAAACCAACTTCGTCGTTTCATTGCTAAGGATAATTTTAAGATTCTATCATTACCATCCTTTGTTATATATGAACCAATTGAAAATACTCTGTACCGTAGTGTCTTTAATTGCTGATGCGTTTTTGTGTTTAGTATTGCTTGCCTGAATAAACTCATTAAATTATATCCCATCATTACAAAATTTAATGCAGCTTCGGTTGCAAAGAAATCATCCACGTTAAAACTACCGGCTCCGAAATCTTCCTTCAATTCCTTTATCCGATTCTCTGCATCTGCCCGGTTGCGGTATGCATACCATACCATATTTGCCGGTAAGCTAAGGTTGGTAACCAAACAACTGTACCGGTAATTTTTATATACTCCTTCTTCTCCAAATAATCGTAACTGTTTTCCTGCTGCCTTCGGGCGCAGGTTTATTTCTTGCCTTACTATTATCATTCGTCTTGGCTTTTCCCAACCGGGGCTTTGATACATTGTTTCGCTTATCTGTATTCCATCGTCTAATCTCAAATAGGTTTTCTCTGTTGCTATGGCAAGTTTTAGTGGTCTATAAAATTTTGCCGCTATTATGTAATTGATTGGTTTTACTCGATTTTCTAAGTATTCGAATATCTTTTTATCATAAAATCCACTGTCTGCACGTAGCAATCCTATTGTCTTTCCTTCTAAACGCTCAAAGGTGTTTTCAAGAAAATTATAAAAATTATTTGTTGTATATGTGTTTCCGCTTCTTAACCAAAAATTTACCGTCATGCGTACATCTGCTACAAAAGCTATCAATGGATGATGGCTATTTCGACCTGGCTTCTTCGGATTATATCCTTTCTTGGCTCCTTGTTGTTCTCCATATCTTGTCAGTATTGTCGAATCTAAATCCAATGTGTAGTTGTCTAATTTAATCTGTTTGAAAAACCAGTTAAACATCTCCGTAAATATTCGCTGGTTATCTGCTTGTCCGAATTTCTTAAAATATCTTTGGAAGGACTTATGACCGGCCATCTGTTTCCATCCATATATTTTCTGTATCACCTTATCCATTCTTGTTACTTCTAAATGTTCAAAGCGACTGGCTCCGCTCCATATGCTTACCCAAAAATTGTTTATCAACTGTATTGGGTTATAACCTCGATTTGAATTTTGTCTCGGCAGTGGAAGGCTCTCTAATATCTCATTTATCTTTGTTTTCTCAATTAACTTTTTCATCAAAATCATTCCGCCCCAAGGAGTGATTTCTTTATCGGTAAACTCTATTTTTAGTTCCATTTGTTTGTCTGGTTTTCTTATAAAAATAATTGTCACTTTTTTTATTGTAGAATATAACTTATCTTTTTATATAATAACATCTTAGCTGTTCTTCTTTCTAATGGCCGTCATTAGAATTTATTTCCTAATGATAAATTTGGGTTAAATATATTTCTGAATCTTTATTCTGAAAATATTTTATCGTAAAATTAATCTTTCAATTCTCCTTTCCCAATCTCCTAATCTTCTCCTCCATCAATTTTTTCAGCACTTCTACTTCTTCCAATATCTCATCTTGAGTTATCAATCCTTTTCTTTCTAGAATCCTGATGATTGCTTCTTCCACGAGCCAAAATGATTCTGTAATGTGATATAGTTTGACCAATCCTAAGGATGACTTCCATCTTTTATTTAGAAAGTTAACCGCAAAGCATACAAAGAATTCAATAAGAGCGCAACGACTTATTTACTAAGTGCTTTAGTATCTTTTATAAGTCAACAAAGCTACTAGATATCCTTATACTTCCTCAAATTCTCTTCATACAAATGTCTGTGTTTTTCCAGGATCTCCTTGAAGCGGGGGTAGGAACGTAGATTATCGAACAATACTGCATTTTTAAGCCAGAGGTACCACGACTCTTCTGTTTTTTTAAGTCTTTCAAAGTCTTCTATCAAATACTGAATAAATTCATCATACATTCCAAAATGATCGTAGAGCCTCATAATTAAAAAATCTGCATCGACGGATGGATCGGGTATTACATGGGTTTTCAACGCCTTCTCTTTTTCCCCGTTAAGTATATATTGCAGTGATCTCAGATATTTTATGTACGTTGAATCGGTATCCATTTTTTCCAGTTTTAATCTAATTTCGTTAAATCGATCATATTTCTTCATATCAAACAAAATACGTGCGTACATATAGAGGCCATAAGTATCATCCGGATATATCTCCAGTAGTTTGTTACTATAAATCTCGGCTTTATCAAGCTGTCCCATATTCCAATATGCGACCCTAATCCAATCATAGGCAGCAATTTCAAGAGGATCCAGTTCAATCACTCGCAAATAATACTTTATCGAAACATCATAAAGACCCCTTTGAACCAAAAATGTACTAAAATCTATATTATTATCTATATTGTTTTTATCTAATTCGACGCACCGTTTTAAATAGTGATATGCTTTTTCTCTATCCCCCTTGGCATAATAAATATTCCCCTGAACTCTGTTAATCTCTGCTGAATTGGGATCTAAATGGAAAGCTTTCTGAAGATATTGTTCCTGTAAATTCATGTACCTATTTTTTTCTGTATTGGTTTTTGCTTTTACCCAGTAATAAGTATTATAAAGATCGGCCAATTCCAAATAAGCTGCAGCATAATTTGAATCGAGTTTTATTGCTGTTAACAGCATTTTTTCCGCCATAATGAAATCTTTGATATCATTTGAATTAAAAAATTTTTTCCCATGATAATATTTTCCTTTCATAAAATACTCATAGGCTTCGGCATTTATTGGCTTTTGGGTCTTGATCTTTTCCTCCTCTGCTACTGACAGTTTAGTTACTAATATTTGCGTAACTGATTTGGCTATATCCTCCTGGACGGTAAAAATATCGTCTAATTCACGATCGTAATCATTGGCCCATAAATGATAATCATCGTCGGCTTTGATTAACTGCACCGTTATCCGTATTCGGTTGTCGACTTTCCGGATGCTACCCTCAAGCAGATAACCTACATTGAGTTCCTTAGCGATTTGTGGAATGGTTTTAATGGTATTTTTAAACTGCATTACCGAATTGCGACCACGGACCCTCAGGTTTTGTAAACGGCTCAGGCTGGTAGTAATCTGTTCGGTCATCCCGTCGCAAAAATATTCCTGATCTTTACCGGGACTCATATCGGCAAAAGGCAAGATAGCGATTGATTTGATTTCTTCGGACTGTCTTTGATTCACCATTCTGTTTAGCACGAAATACCCGGCTGCTATAATTATACATGTCAAAAAAATACTGGCAATAAGGTGAACAAGATTTTTTCGGGCGTTCCTGGGTTCTGCTTTTCCAAATACTTTTTTTGACCTCACCTGTTTTGATTCTACTTCTTTTTTCAATTGATGTAAGTCGATGAGCAATTCATCGGCACTCTGGTACCGATTGGAATAATCTTTTTCCAGGCATTTAGTAATCATCTTTTCCAATTGTTGAGGGATACGATTCCGGCTAGCTGTTACTGATGCGGGTGCATCATTTATGATAGCATAAATCATCGCTTGTTCATAATCACTTCTAAACGGAATTTCTCCCGTTAGCATTTCATAAAGCACCACTCCAAGTGACCAGATATCTGTTCTGTAATCTACCTCTTTACCCTGTGCTTGTTCTGGTGACATATATGCAATAGTTCCGACAGTCGATCCCATCTTTGTAATCATTGTTTGCCCTGATAGTTTTGCTAAACCGAAATCTAAAATTTTTACTATACCATCCTTGGTTATAAAGATATTCGCAGGTTTGATATCACGATGAATTATTCCTTTCTCGTGCGCCTTCAATAAACCTTGTGCAATTTGAATTGTAATATCAATTGCTTCATCAAGCTTTAACGGACCTTTCTCAATTTTTTTCTTAAGAGTTTCTCCATTATAATAATTCATACAGATGAATAACTGGCCATTATCCGCGTGATCGATTTCGTGAACAACACAGATATTGATATGATCTAAAGATGATGCAGCTCGGGCTTCGTGGATAAATCTCTTCTTTGCTTCTTCATTACGGGTAAGTTCCTGAGGTAAGAATTTAAGTGTGACTATGCGGTTTAAGACTAAGTCTTCGGCTTTGTATACAACTCCCATCCCACCTTCGCCGAGCTTCTCGAGAATTTTATAATGGGATATTATCTGCCCTATCATAAATATTCTCCGGAAAAATGATAAATTTAATTTTGATCTAATTTATTTAAACCTGACAATACATAACCTGGTTTTTATATAAAATTAGAAATTAAATTAAATTTTATATATATAATAAAATATCCAACATTTTGAAATTTAGCAAAGATTTTCTATTTAATAATTAAACCCAGATTTGTCATTAGGAAAAATTTCTAATGACCGCCATTAGAAAAAACATTAGATAACTTATTTGAATAGAATAAGTTAGACTCGCTAAAGTCTTTAAGGTTTACTGTAATTAAAACATATAGTTTTTGATAACAATATTATTTTGTAAGTGATGAAAATTCATCACTTTGCTAAATATCCTTTATTTTCTAATGACAAATTTGGGTTAAATACTTTTCAAAGGAAAAAAATACATACCCAATTCTCCGTCCCCAACCTCCTAATCTTCTCCTCCATCTCTTTTTTCAGCAAACCAACTTCTTCCAATATATTCAAATGATATTAATAAGAATCTAAATTTGAAAGACAGTCTATGCTCATACAAGTTTGATAATAAAAGAAAAATTGTTGAAGGAAATAAATAAATGAAAATTAGATTTAGTACGAGATGAAATTGTTTAAGAATTCCCAGCGATAAAATTCTATTCGAAAAAAATACGAGTTTGTCCCCCACGAATTGAATCGAGCAAGTTTAAGAATGAAGATTCTTTTCGATATAAATAAACTATATAAAAAACCAATGCAAAATTAGTATAGAAAATTTTCAAAAGTTGTGCTTTATGATATAATTTTTAGAATCTTGATTAAATTTATATTTCCCACTTATAAGTAAAGATTGCTCATAAGTTACATATAAAATGTTATGAAAGAGGTCGCAGCTTATTAATAGATGTTCTTAAAATCACAAGTTATCTTAGTTAATTAATTACTCTTGCAAAATTAAATTTTTTCTATTTATTTTAAAATTAACATCTTTTCCCGAACCTGAATATTTTTTAAAATTTATTACAAGCTTGTATTTATTAAAATAAAGTATTTATGTTTTTATAATCTCCTCCCATTTTTTATTTTGAATATTTTGTATTAAAATTTTTACATGAGATATTTCAAACCGAATGCTTGCCTACAAAGTGTCTTGCAGACTAGGTACTAAATATGGTATAGTTGAATTTAATAAAAAATCAGGCACATTTACTAATTTACTTTCGGATCCAAAATGATGCGAAATTTTGATGTTAATATGTGAATACCTTCTGCGTTTATTGCGAAAATGAAACAAACAAAAGTTTTGAGCAAATAGTTAGGCATAATTAATTAAAAGAGATTAAAATATCTTAATTGAATTATTTACAAATTTCATTTGGAGGCTATATGAAACTCTATAAACTTTTTTTCACACTTCTGCTTGGTTCTCTTCTAACTATTGTTATACATGCTTCACTTAATATTTCCACTTTTACCTTTACCAGCCAAACACAGCTTGATTCCTTATATTTGACAAATTCAACATTGGTATCTGGGAATCTCATCATTAGGGGGTCAGATATAAAAGATCTCAGTGGTCTTTCTAAACTAGATTCTGTTACAGGAGGTTTAACAATCGCTGCTACCTCTGCATCGAATATTGATGGGCTATCCAAACTTACCTTTATTGGAGGAGGTTTAACAATTGATTCTAATGCTGCATTGCAGAGTATTAATGGGTTATCTAATCTTGATTCTCTAAGGGGAGGTTTAACAATTGTTGCTAATTCCGCATTGACAGATATTGATGGGCTATCTAAACTCGACTCTGTTATAGGGGGTTTAACAATTCGAAATAATCCTGCACTAATTAATATTAATGGGCTATCTAAACTTGACTCTGTTACTGGAGGGTTAACGATTAAGAATAATCCTCAACTAGCTAATATTAGCGGACTATCCAATCTTAAATTTGTTGGAGGAGGTTTAACAATTGATTCTATTGCTGCATTGTTAGACCTTAATTGGTTATCTAAACTTGATTCTGTTACTGGAGGTTTTGCAATCCGAAATAATCTTCGTCTAGCCGATATTAATGGACTATCTAAGCTTGACTCTGTTGCAGGAGGTTTTACAATTGCTGTTAATCCTGCATTGGCAAATATTGATGGATTATCAAATCTCAAATTTATTGAAGGAGGTTTAACAATTGATTCAAATTATGCATTACTGGATATTGGCGGACTCTCTAAACTTGATTCAGTTTCAGGGGATCTTAAAATTATAGGTAATTCTGTAATGGCGCATATTAATGGACTGCTTAATCTTAGAACTATCAACGGAGGCCTGACAATTGACTCAAACTACGCATTGCTGGATATTGGCGGACTGTCTAAACTTGATTCAGTTGGAGGCAGTTTTGCTATTAAATATAATATTGCACTACAGAATATTAATGGATTATCTAGACTTGACTCTGTTACAGGAGGTTTAACAATTGCTGCTAATTCGGCATTGACGAATATTGATGGGCTATCCAATCTAACCTATGTTAGAGGTGATTTGAACGTTCAGAATAATACTTCATTAACAGAGTTTTGCGGGCTCTTTGCATTGCTTAAAGGCGGCGGATTAAAGGGAGCTTATAATGTCACCGGTAATAAACTTAATCCAACACAACAATACATAATATCCGGCAGTTCCTGTAATGCTTCAACTCCCATTTCTGCTGTAATACTTGGAACCAACAGCGTTTGGTTTGAGGCAACTTCACAGGTTCATTCCGGGAATGTTATCGTCAATAAGGTAAGCGGAGGTCCGACACTTGACGCAGGAGTTGAGTTATCGGTTGGATTGGGTGTTCAAACACCTGCCGGTTATTCACTCAAAGCAAACAGAATTAAAGCTAAACTGCTCGCTAAAATTAATGGTGATGTTTACTATAATCAGCTTTCAAACCAGGGACATATAATTGGATCTTTGAATCACCCGTTGGCCCTGCCTGTATATTCCATTTTACCTCAATTTCATCATGAAGCTCCTGGAACACAGAATATAACTGTTCCGAACAATGGTACGGTTACATTGACTGCGGGTAATTATCAGGATGTAATTGTAAAGACTAAAGGAACCCTGTTATTCAGTGGAGGCGGTACATTTTCCATACACGACCTTAATACAGAGAGTAAAGTAAAACTGCTGTTTGATGCACCTACAGAAGTTCTGATAAAAAATAGATTCGATACTGACGTAAACTGTTTTGTAGGTCCTAAATCAGGAAGCAGTATTACTGCATCGGATATTGTTTTCTATGTAGCAGGAATAAATGGTAACGACGGTAATCTGAATTCATCTCCGAAATCCGCACAAGTGGGATTAAACAATGAAGTTCTTGCAAACTTCTACGTTCCAAATGGAACATTGTGGTTAACAGGATTAACTAATGCAACCGGTGCATTTATAGCTAAAGATGTACGGGTAGGACTTAATGTTGATATTTATGAGAAAAGTGCATTTGACGGCAGCAGCAGCGCACCGAAAGTTGCTAATTCTAATGCAATTCAGAAAAATAACATAATAGCAGAAGTTCCTAAAAATTTTATGTTATCTCAGAACTACCCTAATCCATTCAATCCTTCGACGACTATCAAATATGCACTTCCTGAAAATGAAAAAGTAGCAATTGAGATATATGATATACTCGGAAGAAAGGTGGCTGAGCTTGTAAATGGAGAAGTTGCCGCAGGTTATCATGAAGTAGAATTTAACGCTAGTAATCTTGCCAGCGGCATATATCTTTACAGATTAAGTGCAGGTTCATTCACTCAAATAAATAAAATGTTATTGATGAAATAAAATATGATAATGAACAGGCAGTGAGATACTTGCCTGTTCGGATTTATAATAAAGAACATAAACGGTCAGCCAAAGGTTAAGCGGTGAGATTTACTATTATTAACGCCAGTCAGAAAAATAAACCTGAAGCTACATTATATAAGCGGAATGAAGGCGTGCGAAGAATGAGCCGCAGGAATGGAGCGATGACGAAATGACTAGGTAATGTGCCGAGTTTACATAAGGTCAAATTATAGGACATAGATAGAATGTCAAATGTTATCCCGCCTACGCATAGTTGTTAATGTCTCAGTATAATGACAATGTTAAGATGATTTAAAATTTCATTAGTTTTATTACTTATGCTTCGGCGGGCAAGTAAAGATGGACATTATGTACTGTAATTTCCCTTATCTGCCAGAGGCAGACAAGTTGTAAATCTGGCTGATAATAAAAAGATGAACTGATGTTCTTATTTATGTTAAGTGGCTTTAGACTTCTTTTTTATTGTAGAAATCATTTTTTACAATTAATTTTACTTATAGTAAATAAGGAAAATTAAATACAGGGACTATTTCTTATTACAATCTTCCATCCTTATTGAATGTTCTATAATAAAACCTTATAAATATTCAAAGTAAATTCATTATACCTGACTACAGGAGGGAAAAATGAACTATATCATCCTTCTAATGATCTGGTGTAGTTACTGTCTCATACATAGCTTTTTAATCAGTATAAAATTTACAAATGTTATATCCCGCCTGTTCAAAAAATTTTATGCGTTTTATAGAATCTTTTATATCGTAATTTCATTGATATTACTTATCCCCTTAATCAATTACTCAGAGCAGATATCTAGTGAAATTATTATAGAGTATTCGTACCCCTGGAATATTATGCGTTATGTGTGGGGAGCACTTCTCATATTCTTCTGGGCTTTTTTCTTTAATTATGATTCATTATCATTTTTCGGCATACGGCAAATTTTAAACCTATGGAAGGAAAATAAAAAAAATTCACCCAATAGAATTAAGAAAAGCGGCTTATTGGGATTAACAAGGCATCCAATGTACTTAACTCTAATTATATATTTGTGGTGTCAAACATTTAGACTAACTGATTTAGTAGTAAATATAATATTGACTGTTTATATAATTATAGGTACGAAACTGGAAGAGCAAAAACTTATTTTAGAATATGGAGACGAATATTTGAAATATCAACAAGAAGTCCCGATGTTAATACCGTTTACAAAGAAAAAAGTAATTAGAACTATAAATGTTTAAAGCTATGAATAACCAAACATTTTTTATCCTAGTTATTGTATGTATAGCTGCACATATCATAAGAAGTGTGTATGAAATATTGAAACACAAAAACATATTGAAATCCAGCAGACTTACGTTCATAATAATTTTTATTAATATGGTAATGCTTTGGGCTTCGTGGTTCGGTTTGTACAGCATGGATATTTTTAAAATAATGATTCCGGATGTTATACGCTATTTAGGTTTACTTTTCGTTTTATCAGGTGTAATATCCTTTCTTACAGCATTATTTGCTATTAAAACATTGGAAGACTATAGTGGAGATCTTATTACAAACGGCATATACACAAAAATAAGACATCCGATGTATTTAGGATTTATATGCTGGTGTATTGGAGACACCAATTTATTACGGCGGGATAATTTCAATCTTTTTATCAGTTCCATTTATAGGAAACATTTTATTCTGGAGATATTTGGAAGAAAAAGAATTAGATAAAAGATTTTTAGAATACAAATTTTATAAGGTTAAAACTTATTTTTGACCCAATAATTTTCAAATGGGGAAAATGTCTCCATTTATATATGAAAATCCAAAACACTAATCTTAAAAAAAACAGGGAAAAATTATATGGAAAAAGCTATACTTAATTTTATAACGATTTATTTATCTTCTCAATC
>CAYUVK010000126.1:0-13276 GCA_964448105.1 uncultured Ignavibacteriaceae bacterium | reverse complement strand
CAATAAAGATTCCTTTCAGAAGAATAGTAAGCTCCATATTATAACCTTTCAATCAGGGTATAACTCTTTAATACAACTTTTAAGAACCCGGAAATAATTAGCTGCAAACCCCGGTAATTAACATGTTTTAAATGAACTTAGAGTGAAATGCCAACCTGAGCATCAATTAAAAACCGCATCTTCTTTTCTATAGGGAAAAATGGAGCAAATTCAAAACCTCCTGTGATTTTCTTGTTTAAGTCGATTCCAACTAATCTTGTCATCTCAACCACATCAAGGAAGATCGATAAAGCAAAACCGCCGCGTCCGATATTAACGTCGAGTGGAGAACTAACACCGAATGTTCCAACCCCAAAATTCACCGGGAATCGATGTCCAGATACTTCGTCTACATAATAAAATCGTATCATCGCACTTGTGTTACCATAGTCTAAATTATCATTTGCTTGAGTGTCGAACAAAACTTTAGGTATACCAAGAGATAGACCTATTTCAATTTGCGGACCTCTTATACGGAAATAACGAGTATATGAGTTGGAACGATCGTAGCCTCCAATTTTTATTGTGTAATCAGGTTCGATGTTGATCCTGATAATGGCCCATTCAGGCAGGGAGTCCAAATGTATTCTCACTTGGGTAAATTCCCCCGGTCGAATTGCTGCATAGGCACCGTAAGCTCTACGGTATTGAATTAACATAGCGCGGTCCCGGTTGGGATCGTTGTCGCTTCGAAAAGTTACGACACGCCGTTCAAAAGTTTGTGCCGTAGTTCCATCTCGTAATAGAACTGTCGTCCTTATTGTGACAAACTGTGGCCCCATTCCCAGCCGAATACTATCACGTTGAAATATTACCCGAAGGTTTCGTATCTGACCACGGTCAAGTGTTACGGCCTTTTGAATATCCTCACTCCCATTTTCAGGTTCTATGTGTACATACCTGCTTATCTGCTCTATGAGTTGGTGCTCTTCGACATCTACGTTGCAATCTGTCTCATAAACAAAACGTCGTCCTTTAACATCCAGCACTCTGAGTCGAACACGATATAGACCCGGGGTGCAAGATTGAGGGATGACAGCGTTGTATATGTTGTGGTCAATGGATTTTAGTGTTGTACCTTCAATCATCAAGATTGGAGTTACAATAATTGTTGCTGTGCTGTCGGTTCGCTTAACTGTTAAACGGACAGTGTCACCGGGAAAGTATAGAGGCTTATCAACAGAGAGAATTATAATTTCGTCCTCAAGTGAAGATCGAATGAGAGTAGGATATCTCTGTTGAGCTTGTGCATTCCATATCTCGAAAATGCAGAAAATCATAAGAAATGTTAATTTGAATTTTAGCATGTTCTTTTTTAAATTTTGCAACAATGATAATTATTCGATTATTGTTTTCTAATATCTTTTAATTCAAATTCGATAATTCCGTATCCTGGAATCTCCCTCAGAATTCACATTACTCCACAGATTTCAATTATTACTCCTGCTTTTATAACCTGATACCTTCTACATCCCATTCGGTTACTCAGCAACTATAATAATAAAACTTGGATACTTCGTGAT
Organism: uncultured Ignavibacteriaceae bacterium; assembly: GCA_964448105.1. GTDB lineage: Bacteria > Bacteroidota > Ignavibacteria > Ignavibacteriales > Ignavibacteriaceae > CAVQBP01. Next base: position 11,714 of record CAYUVK010000126.1, on the reverse strand, counting down.
TTTCATCAGCGATAGCTTTTCCAAATTGAATGATGCATTTTTAACATATATTGTTTTTATCATTGTTCTTTCTTCTTCTCCGACATTGGATTATAAATTTTAATGGACTTTTCTGATCCAAGCAACAAAGCAATCCATCTCGTACTCTCATTATTCTCAAATGCAAACTTCAGTGTAATCGTAAGCGGTATGCAAAGAATTGCACCGATCAAACCGAGCAGGCTGCCCCAAAAAATCAGCGAGAGAAAGACGACCAATGTAGAGAGCCCAAGATTCCTGCCCATCAGCCGCGGTTCAATCACATTGCCTATTATGAATCCAATAAGAATATTACCGGCAACTACCAGCAGGGCGCTACCCATTCCGAGTTGAACAAGTGCCAGAAGAGCTGCAGGAATGGCGGCGATAATCGCTCCGATATTAGGTATATAATGAAGAAGAAATGCAAGAAAACCCCATAGAACGGGGAATTGTACACCGAGTATGTACATCCATAAAGCAATTAAAATACCAGCAGCCAGATTGATTATGGTTTTGATAATCATATAGCGTTTCATATCAACAACGAACTTGGTGAACCGGGGAAATACCCGTTCAGGATCACCAAGAATAGCACGGATTTTTATTGGAAAGCTTGAGACTTCAAGCAGGATAAAGGTTACTGTGAGAAGGATCAGGATAAGATCGGAAAGTAAAGAACTTAATCTCGATAATAAGCTGGCAGTAAGTTTCATTACTGCTTCAGGATTAACATATTCCAGAAAAAATTTCTCGGTGCCCGCTATACCCTTGCTTGTTAACTGTACACTAAGCTTTATGATTTGTTCCCGAATGCGTAATTCTAATAAAGGTAGTTCATCTGAAAAGCTGCTTACTGATACGCCAATTTGTGCACCAATCAGAACAAGGATAATTATCATAATAGCCATAACGATCAACACTGCAAATCCGGAAGGAATATGTTTTCCTTTTAACCAGAGTACCGACGAGGTTCCAAGCAAAGAAAGGAAAACAGAGACGAGGAACAGTACAACAACCGATTGCGCAAGATTAATCCCGGCGATGATTATTACAAGTGCAGCTGAACTGATAAGTATACGTATTCCACGAGAAGAATTATTTTGTTCAGTCATTTTTTTATGTGACCATGTTTTTTAAATCAGAAATCATTGCAACTGCCGAAATACAATAAAAAATAACACACCAATTAATTGATTAAATAACACTGCAATATTGCAGTAAAATTTATCTTTAAATATGAGTGCTGATTGTTAAAAGATTTTGGTGTTTAACAGATACTAAAGCGCACGCCGTCCGCTTATAACTCTTACTAAGACCAATATAAGTGCAATTACAAGCAAAATATGTATAATACCTCCCATAGTGTAGGAGGTAAGTAGTCCAAGCAGCCACAAAACGATTAGAATAACCGCAATTGTATATAACATTGTAATTATCCTTTCTTTTAAATTTCAATGTTTAAATTCTAGATTAAGCTATGAAGAGAAATAAAGTAATTCAATCGGTCAAAGGGATGAAAAAGGGACTACATCTCTTGGATGAGTCTGCTTGATGCTTATTTCGGCCGATAAGCATTTGTCGATAATAAGAATTTCAGTACTAGCTATTTATAAAAAAATGTATTCGGTTACCTAAAAAAAATATTAAGCCCTTTTCTAACTCAGTCGAGAAATTATTTAGTCTACTTTAATAAAACTTTTAATTAAAGCGCCTGTCATTTGAAGAAAAAATCCGAATCCCGCTAAAAGAAAATCTAAATAGTCCATCCCAATTTTCTGATTTGATCCTATAATAAAGTAAAGGAATTGCATGAAGAAAATGATCATCAAGAATGTAGTAAATCCTAAAAAACCGGCAATTAGCGGATTAAATAAATAATTGTTTAACTTTCTAAAACCCGGAATTGAAGTCGTAATGTAAGCTGTAATAGATTTTGTTAATGTTTCCATTTTTATTATTTGTATCTAGTTATTATTGAGGAGGTTATTTATCATTCTTTTCATGAAAATACAGCAGTCAAAAAAAAAGACCCGGATAATTTCCAGGTCTGGTTTTTATAAATAATTATTAATTCTTCACAGTTTGGCTGTGTGATCAACTACGATCTCTACACGGCGATTGTTAGCACGACCTTCTGCTGTGTTATTGTTTGCAATTGGGCTTTCTTCACCGATTCCCTGTGCTTGAATAAGATCACTTGGGTAGCCCCGTGAGATTAGATATGTGCGTACTACATCTGCACGCTTTTGAGACAACGTCATGTTGTAACTTGATGATCCCTGTGAATCAGTATAACCTTCAATAGTTAGTTTTCGCTCTTTGGTTACCAGGAGCGCATCAGCAACCTGGTTCAGCCGATCCGTTGCTGCCGGTAAAAGTGTTGATTCGTTCGAAGCAAATAAAACACTCCCCGAGAGTGTAATTACAAGACCGCGAGCTTCTTCCTTTACTGCCGCGAGTTTGGCAAGATCTGCTTGTGCATCAGCAGCAGCCTTCTCAGCATCGAGCTGTGCTTTTTGCGCGATAGCAAGTTGCTCAGTATTTCTTTTCATAATCTCGGCTTGAGTTGCTTCGTAATCTTTTTTTGCCCTTGCCGTGGAGGCATTTTCAGCAGCCGTAGCAGCTAGTGCTTCGGCCATCTTGGATTTGCGATCCGCTACATATGCGAGATCACGGGTACGGTAAGAATCAGGATCATCCTGGAAAGATTTTTCAGCGGCATCAAGTGCTATTTGTGCCTTATGCAATTCTGCCGGCACTAATTGTGCCGCTTGCCCGGTGCTGGCTTGCTGGTAAGCTTGACGTGCGTTGACTAGTTCAGTTGGCGGCAGGCTTGCGCTGCAGCTAACCAGCAGTCCCGCAAATACTATAGTGGTAAGATATATCATGAGTTTCATAGTTTAATTCCTTTCTTGAGGTAATTTGTTATCCTGTCGAAGCTGTTGTACACGATCTATTGCTTCTGCTGCTTCCTTCTTATCGGTATCACTGTGCGACAGCGCTACTGCTAATTCACCGTCAGTTTGGGCACGTAGCAACATTGACTCCGCCTGCTCTTTATCACCCTTTTCTGCAAGCCCCTGTGCTTTTACAAGCTCCTCTTTTGCAAGCTGTAAATAGAGAGATGCGCTGGAAATACCGGACGCACCGACCTCTTCAGCTGCACGAATTGATGATGTAGTTGCTTCTTTATCAACCACCGCCGGGCTGCTTCCGCATCCAGCGATCACTATTCCGAAGAGTACAGACACCGCTAATATAGCTATCTTCGTATGTTTCATTGAATACTCCTTTTTAATTATTACGTAACATTATTTTCAATTCCTGTTAATCAAGAACGGAAAAATCTCTTATTAAATTTAAAATAATGTACCGAGGATAATATCCTTATCCTATAGTGCAAAGGGATGAAAGGTGGACTACAATTTTTGGTTGTGTTATTCAACCAAAGGTCACTCATAGACTAAAGAAGTGATAATGACTGCAGCTTTGTGAAGTTCAGAAAGCTGAAAATATATTGTAATCTGGATTCACATATATTTATCAAGAATGTTATTTATTAGGTAAGTTTTGGATCGGCTAATTATGAGTTCAATAATTTAAGAAAAAGTGTATATGATAATACTATGATAAAATTTGAGTGCTAATGATCCGGATAGTTTTAGAAAATTAATTATGTTATATCAAGAAATGTAATCTAAAAACTCCCGCTTATATGTATTCAAAAGTAATATCTATACTGCATGGAAAGATAATTTTTTTATTAAACTGTTTTGCGTAAAGTGAATGTGAACTTCGATCCTTTTCCCGCTTCACTTTCCACCCAAATTTGGCCTCCGTTTCTTTCGATAAATTCTTTGCAAAGGGGTAATCCAAGCCCGGTTCCTTTCTCTCCGGCGGTGCCGTCAGTTGTAAATTTAGATCCAAAGTTGAAGAGTTTAGAAGTTTTTTCCGGTTCGATTCCTATTCCGTTGTCCTGGACAGACACTTCGACATAACCTTCTTTATTAGCAGATGAAACAATTATCCGTCCTTCTGTTTGGGTAAATTTGATCGCATTTATTATAAGGTTCTGAACAATTGAACGAAGCATATCAACATCTGCGTAAACGGAGGTTCCTGCCTCAATATTGTTCGATAAGGAAATATTCTTATCTGCAGCACTCTTACTTAATATTCCAATTATTTTGTTTACTAAATCATAGAGGTTAAGTTTTACAGGTTTATACTCAAGCATATTTCTTTGCATCATTGACCAATTGAGCAGATTTTCCAGAAGGCCAAAAAGATTATTCAAATTTTCATTTAACGCCTTGCTAAATTGTATTATCTCTTCATGCGATAAAGTTTCAAATTCTGTAGCAAGCAACTCGGAATAACCTAACAAAGACTGAAAAGGTCTCCTCAAATCGTGCGCAATTATTGAGAAGAATTTATCTTTGGTAGTGTTGAGAATTATAAGCTCTTCGTTGGTTTCTTTTAAAGAATCTTCTATCCTCTTATATTCCGTCAAATCTATTAAAGCAATTTGGCATTTTCGATCCTGTTCCAGTGTGTCGTCTATCTCCAAACCTTCCAGTAGAACATGAAATAAGTTTTTGTCTTTGTTCATCACCTTTAATTCACAATCGTGCTTTTCGCGTAAACTAAAAACAGTTTTAATAAAAGAATTAAAAATATCCTTTTCATTTAGCGTGATATAAGAAATTAATTTCTTACCAATTAATTTGCTTCGGCCAATTCCAAGCATTTTACCGGCGCTTAAATTTACTTCTTTAATTATACCTTCCATATCCAGGGTAAAGTAAGGGGTTGGAGAAAAATCAAAAAGATTTACATATTTATTTCTCGATACTTCCAATTCTTCCTGCATAATTCTAAGCTCTTCGTTTTGATGTTCCAGTTCAATTTGATGAACCTGGAGCAAATGTACCAGTCTCTGAACGTCTTCAATTTTTTCAACAGCCGGCTTTTTAGGTTTTGATACGGTTTTTTTCTTCACTTTTTTGTTAGTGGTTTTTTCCGATTCTTTCTTGGTACGTTTCATTTTAGGGTACCTCATTATTTTATACTTTGATGTTGGATTGAAAGAAGAATGAGCTTGGTTTCTCTTTTACCCTGAAATATCTGGCGTGCATTCAAAAGCAATTTTTTTCTACCTTCATTTACAAAATTGTATTCTACCTCATAATCCTCAAAAAAATTGTGTTTGGGAATTATTTGCTCAAGAAGTTCCCGTAATTGGGGTATATCCCAATTTTTATTATCAAGTTCATATATAAACTTACCGACTGTTGTTTCGCCGGTGGTATTAAACATTTTATAAAAAGACCGGTTAGCTGAATGAACTTTCATATCTTTATCAAGAATAAGAAGGGAATCCCTCACAGTATTAATAATATTATTGGCATACTCGCGTGCAAGTTGGATATCCTGGTTCAGCTTATTGATCTCCTCGTAAGCAGTTTTTAATTTGTTAATATCCGAAAATGTAATTACAACACCGTCAATAATATTGCTTATTGTCCGGTAAGGTAATATCCGCATCTGATACCAAATGCCATTATCGGTTTGTAACTCAATCTCTTTAGTAACAAGGGTTCTTAATACTTCCTTTGTATCCTCAATAAGCTTTTCATATTTAAGATTTGTTGCTATATGTGTAATCGGTCTTCCAATGTCGGCAGAAATTAAATTCACAACTTTAGTTGCGTTGGATGTAAACCTTTTAATAAATAAATTATTATCCAGAAAGATGGTAGGGATATCAGTACTGTCCAGCAAGTTTTTCATATCGTTATTTATAACTGACAATTCATCATTTGTATTTTGCAGCTCCGTGTTTACCGTTATTAGTTCCTCGTTTAGCGATTGTAATTCTTCTTTGGAAGTTTCCAGTTCTTCATTTGAACTTTGCATTTCCTCGTTGGTTGATTGCATCTCCTCATTGGTAGATTTTAGTTCCTCGTTGGAAGTTTCCAATTCTTCAATGGTTGACCGTAAATTTTCTTTAGTAGATTTTAATTCGCGTTCAAGCTCTTTAATAATTTTTTCCGATTTCTTTTCATAGTGTATTTTTTTGGAAGCCGGGGCTTTTTTTTGCGGAATTACTTCCTCAAAAATGATCAATAAGGAACCTCGCATTTCAGCCGGTTCTTTAACCGGTTTGATTGTAAGATTTATCAACTGAGCTTTGCCGTTGGATTTTACTTTTATTCCTTCGACGGTTAATGATTTCTTGCTCGATAAAACTTTTCTAATTAAGGCCAGGAGTTCTTGTTGTAATCCCTCACGTGCCATTTCAAAAATGTTCATCTTCGCTTCGCCGTTAGTAAGCTCAAGGTATTTGCCGGTTCTTCCATGAATATAAACTATATCCCCGTTAGGCTTTGTTATCACACAATTTGGAGAGTAACTTTGCAGAATGATTTTTTCTGATAATTGGGTAATGTTATTTACTTTGTTCTGTTCCATAATAATCTCATTCGTTTTACCTATTGACCGCGATACCGGGAATTCTATGAAAGGTTGTGCCGAGTAAACGGAATCTCTTCTTTTATAAATTTTCCATTTTTTATCTACAATTGAAAATAGATCAACAAATCCGCCGATAGTTTCCGATGAACCAAGAAAAAGTATTCCGTTGGGTAAAAGACTATAATGGAAAAGGGGGATTATATTTTTCTGTAATTCGGTATTTAAATATATTAAAAGATTGCGGCAGGAGATTAGATCAAGTTTGGTAAATGGAGGATCTTTAATAATGCTTTGCGGCGCAAAAACAAGCATTTCTCTAATTTCTTTTCGAATATGAAAGAGATTTCCCTCGGATGTAAAGAAACGGTTCAATCGTTCCTTGCCGACATCGGATTCAATTCCCGAAAATGAACCAATGCGGGCTTTTTCAATTGCATCACTATCAATATCTGTAGCAAATATTTGTATGCTGAAATATTTCTTCGTTTCATCCATGCATTCCCGTAATATAATTGCAACGGAGTATGCCTCTTCACCGGTAGAACAACCGGGCACCCAAATCCTTATCTGACCGTTATCCGGTTTACTTTTTACTAAATTATGTAATACCTTTTTCAAATTTTCGAAAGATTCCGGATCTCTGAAAAAATTTGTTACCCCGATTAAAAGTTCTTTAAACAAGTTTTCAATTTCTGCAGGGTTTTCCTGAAGCAGCCGGATATAATTTGGAAGATTATCTAGTTGAGAAATATTCATTCTTCTTTCTACACGCCGGTAGATCGTATTTTGTTTGTAAAGTGAAAAGTCGTGACCGGTATGTGTTCTAAGAAGTATGAATATTTTTTGGAATGAATCGGGAATTTTACCATCGGTAATTGCTCTATCTAGTAAAACACCCTTAATTTTTTGAGTTGTATATTTTATCAATTGATCCGGCATTTCTTCCGGTGGAAGAATATAATCGGCTAAACCGGTTTTAATGGCACTGCTTGGCATACCATCAAATTTTGCTGATTTTGGATCCTGAACCATCACCATTCCTAATTCACTTTTTACTGCTTTTAACCCGGCAGTACCATCGGAAGCCATACCGGAGAGGATAATACAAATAGCCTTTTCACCTAAATCTGCAGAAAGGGATTTGAAGAAAAAATCGATCGGAAGCCTGAACCCGTGTGCCTCAATAGGTTCTATTAACTGGATTGTTCCGTGAAGTATTGCTAAATCCCGGTTAGCCGGTGCAACATATACGTGATTAGGCTCAAGTATCATCCCGTCTTCTGCCTGGAATAATTTCATCTTAGTAGATTTTTGAATTAGTTCAGGCATAATACTTATATGATTCGGATCTAAATGCGATACTACGATAAATGCCATGCCGGCGTTCTCAACCATATTTCCGAAAAATCTTTCGAGAGCATCCAACCCGCCGGCAGACGCACCAATGCCCACTACATAAAATGAATTGTTTGGGGATGATATTTCAGCAGTATTTTTCTTTTTTTTGAGTGGAGAATCTTTAGTATTTGTTTTCTTCTTCATAGCTCCTTTCACATATAAATCATGGCACTCCCAAAATCTATATTTATTATAATGAATCTAGTAAAAAGAAGAAGTCAAAATAAATTTATCAGGGGAAACACTATTCCCCTGAAAGTGACTCCATTTATTCTAAACATAAAAAATTAATCTACTAAAAACAATCGGAAGTATATTTAAAATCTTTTGATATATTAACCGGTATTCGCTAATTGATAAATACAATTAAACTTTCTCAAAAAAAGTAAAAAATATTTATAACAAACTCGCGATAGCAATTATACCTGAGATAATTATTAAAATACCGGCAATTCTGTTTACCCATCGCAGCCCGGCTAAGTTTAGCTTCTTTCTAAAAAGTGTAACACCGGAATTAAGAGACAGGAACCATAAAGATGAACCAATAAATACTCCTATAACAAGAGCCGAAGTAGAAAAATAACCGAGCCCTTTTCCTAAACCAAGTGCAGCAAACACAGTAATAAAAGCAAATATTGTTAAAGGATTGGTTAGTGTTAAAAAAACAGTTGAGAGATATGATCCGAATACACTTCTGCTATTGATTCGAATATTAGTATTAGCAGGGTGGGTACGAAATATTTTTGCACCTAATAAAAAGAAAAGCATTCCTCCAACCAGCCGTATCCAAATTCGTTGGTTATAGAGTGTATTTGAAATAAATGTAAGTCCAAATGCGGCAACAGTACCATAAATCAAATCTGCAGTTGCAGCACCAAGCCCTATAATTAATCCGCGTAATCTCCCCTCGGTAAGTGTCTTGCGAATGCACATAATGCCAATCGGCCCGATAGGCACTGCCAATACAAAACCAATACAAATTCCTTTTAAAAAAATAGTAAATTCCATAATATATTTTTTTTAGCAAAAATCCCTTGAATTAATTTGCTCCAAATATTAGATTATTTTATACTAAAATAGTTTTCCAAAAAATAAAAAATATTCTTTTTTTGAGATATAAAAGACCATCTTTTTTATTTTTTACAATTTTATATTTTTTCATTTTTTATCACTTAGACTAACCGTAATTAGCCAAGGCAAGCACCATGAAAGGCGTTTCTGCCTTGCAACGTCTCCAATCAACTATATACATTCTGATTTTGAAATATCACCTGAAATCTTTCTGAAATGGAAACCATAAATAGTAAATAGAATTGCAAGAGAAAAAAGCTTAGGCTTTCTGAACAAAGACCAGAAGAAAAGTTTCCAATAATACAGCCGTTCTTTTCCGGCAATGCCTAATTTGAAAATTGATTTTACTAACGCCAGTATATAGCTAAAATTAATATGAAATATTTTCTTTGTCTGGGGCTCAAAATCCCTCAGAAATCTTGTAACACGTTCATAATAGTATTTGGGAGAATATATAGTATTAAGGATCTTTTTGTATCCATCCATTAATACTTCCGGATTCATTTTGGGAATAAAATTAATCGAAAAGTCGGTATTGTTTCCTGTAAAATCATTAAGAAGTCTTTTTTCTTCCAGCATTCGTTTATGCAGCCTGGTTCCTTTAGGTGCATTTAACAATCCTACCATTGCAGTAACAATACCGCTGTCCTGTATAAATTCGGTAAGCTTGTCAAAAATTGAAGGCGGATCATTATCAAACCCGACGATAAATCCGCCCTGGACTTCCAAACCGGATTTTTGAATTTCCTTTATACTCGTAATTAGATCCCGGTGCCTGTTTTGTGTTTTGTTGCATTCAAGCAGACTATCTTCATTAGGTGATTCAATACCAATGAAAACAGCTTCAAAACCGGCTTTAACCATCAGGCGCATAAGCTCTTCATCATCAGCAAGATTTATTGAGGCTTCTGTGTTTAAGTAAAAAGGGCTCTTTCTTTTTTCCATCCACTCTGAAATTGCCGGAAGAATTTCTTTTTTCAGTTTTGATTTATTGCCTATAAAATTATCATCTACAAAAAATACGGGACCTTTCCAACCGGTAAAATATAATTGGTCTAATTCGGCAATTACCTGCTCTTTTGTTTTAGTACGGGGTTTTCTTCCATAAAGAACAGTTATATCACAAAATTCACAGTCATACGGGCAGCCTCTTGAATATTGAAGATTCATTGATGAATAATTCTTATTTGAAATTAGATCCCAAAGAGGCAAAGGAGTAGTAGTAATATCAGCCCACTGATCAGTAGTATAAATATGTTTTGTATTCCCATTATTCAAATCAGTTATAAATTGAGGAATAGTTATTTCAGCCTCTTTAAGAAGCAAATAATTAATATCATCATATTTTTCATAGCTGCTGGTAAAATGCGGACCGCCTGCTACAATTTTTCTATCTAACTTACGGCATCTTAATATTACATCTTCTGCAGATTGACTTTGAACAGACATAGCGCTGATAAAAACATAATCTGCCCAAAGAATATCATCATCCATCAATTGATTTACATTCATGTCGATTAATTTTTTAAGCCAGTCTTTGGGCAGCATTGCAGCAACTGTTAAAAGTCCTAACGGTGGAAAGCTTGCTTTCTTTGATACAAATTTAAGTGCATGTTTAAAGCTCCAGAATGTATCAGGATATTCCGGGTATACTAGTAGTATATTCATCTGTATCTCTCTAAATCGTTAAAGATATTTTCTTGTAGAACGAAAAGTCCATTCATAGTCCGTTGCCTGAGTTAATTCAGTTTGGAACTTTCTGGGAAAAGTAATTCTGAACTCTGTATAATTCCTATTAATTAATTCAATCTCACCTTTAAGTTGATCTGTAAGAGCATTTACAAGCTGTAATCCAAGAGAATTTGTATTCCTAAAATCAAGGCTTGGAGGGAATCCAATGCCGTTATCCCGAACTATTAATAAATATTTATTATCATAAGAATCCATTTCAATACTGATTTCACCTTCTCTGTTATCCGGGAATGCATGCTTTAATGAGTTTGATATCAACTCGTTTATTATAAGACCGCATAATATAGCTGTACCAATTTCAAAGAAAGTTCCGTTCAGATTTGATTTAAAGGTAATCCTGTTTGAATCAATGTTGTATGAATTAAAAAGATCCCTGCATAAAGAATTAATATATTTTCCAAATTCTGCTGTATGAAGATCATGTGATTCATAAAGCTTTTCATGGAGCAAAGCCAGTGAACGAACCCGGTTACTACTTTCTCTTAATAACTCAAGACATTTCTCATCTTTTATGTAACCCGATTGAATACTAAGAAGGCTTGAGATAACCTGAAAATTATTTTTTACCGTGTGATGAATTTCTTTTAGAAGAATAACTTTTTCCTGTAAGGATTTATTAATCTGCTCTTGAACAATTATTCCTTGAACAATTTCTTTTTTCAATTCCTCATTTTCCTTTGATAAAGAGGCAGTTCTTTCAACAACTCTTTTTTCAAGTTCTTCATTGAACTTTTCTGCGTCTTCAGAGAGAAGTTTATTGTTGTTAGAAACCAATAGATCATTCATTTATTATTCCTTTTAAGTTCTATCTTAAATATTTTCTTATACAGCAATTCGTTCCGCAATAGTTTGGAGATATGCATTTTGATTATGAAATATTGCTCCTTCAGGAAGCCAATGCCAGAGGGGTCCCAATTCATTTTTTATAATTTCACTATAAAATTTTGGAAGTTCAGTTGTTTCTTGTTCAAAATATTTCCGGAATTCAGCATCAG
>CAYUVK010000125.1:0-13960 GCA_964448105.1 uncultured Ignavibacteriaceae bacterium | reverse complement strand
CAATTGTAAATTTTTTAAAATGGGCCTTAACCGACGGTGAGAAATATGCAAAAGAACTTTATTATGCTCCGTTACCAAAGGAAGTTGTAAAACTAGATGAAAAGAAAATTGCAAAAATAGCCACTAAATGATTAGCTTAATAAAAAATTTAAAAGAAAAAATAACCGGGCAGCAAGTAAAGACAGTTAATAATGCATCACTTGCTGCTTCTTATTCCGGATTTAGAATTGCAGGGAAAAATTTGGGGGATTTTATATTCGAAAATATAACCCGTTTTTTTGCGTTTGTTATTTTTTCTTTAGTAATATTGATGGCATATGAAATGTACCGCCAGTCTATCCCCTCAATACAAAAATTTAGCTGGGGATTTATTACAAGTACAACATGGGACCCGGTACACGATAAGTTTGGAGCACTTCCTTTTATCTTTGGTACTTTATTTTCATCTCTTATTGCTCTTTTTATAGCACTCCCGTTAAGTGTTGGTATTGCAATTTTCCTTTCAGAGTTTGCACCTCGATGGCTTGAGCAACCGGTTTCATTACTTGTTGAATTATTAGCGGCTATACCGAGTATTGTTTACGGATTGTTTGGTATGTTCATTATGGCCCCCTGGTTAAGAAAAACAATAGAACCCTTTTTAGGGGATCATTTAGGATTTATATTTTTATTTAAAGGACCACCTTATGGTTTAGGAATGCTGGCCGCTGCATTAATATTAACCGTAATGATTCTCCCGATAATTACATCTATTTCAAGAGATGTAATGAAATCAATTCCGGACACTCAAAGAGAGGCGGCATTTGCACTCGGCGCAACAAAATGGGAGGCAGTTAAAGTGGTTTTAACCGGGGCCAAATCGGGGATACTAGGCGCAACTCTTTTAGGATTGGGTCGAGCTGTTGGAGAAACAATGGCGGTTACAATGGTCATTGGAAATCGCCCCGATATTTCGTTCTCTCTTTTTGAGCCGGGATATACAATGGCAAGTGTACTTGCAAATGAATTTACCGAAGCGACCTCTGATCTGTATATAAGTTCATTAGTTGAAATTGCCTTGCTGCTTTTTATTATCACTATAATTTTAAATGCAATTGCAAGATTGGTTGTTTGGAGCGTAACAAAGAAATATTATAAAGTGATGTAATGCCTTATAACTTTCATTACAAATGGCGGAAAATAAAAAGCTCTATTATGATGATACTGAGCATCATTTGTGCTTTAATAGCAATTATACCTTTATTTCTTATCCTATTCTATACTATATCTCAGGGTTTTAGTTCAATCAACTGGGCTTTTTTTACACAGATGCCAAAACCAGCCGGTGAACCTGGCGGCGGAATGGCGAACGCCCTTGTCGGTACAGGGATACTAGTTGCTATTGGAAGTTTAATCGGTTTGCCGGTTGGCATTTTATCGGGGATTTATCTTTCTGAAAACAGCTCATCAATATTTGCTAAAATGGTTAGGTTCTTAACCGAAGTGCTTAACGGTGTTCCATCAATTGTAATTGGAGTAGTTGCATATGTGCTTGTTGTACTTCCAATGAAAAGATTCTCAGCAATTGCCGGAGGAGTTGCTCTTGCAATTCTAATGATGCCGCTTATTACACGTACAACCGAGGAGATGATTAAATTAATTCCTCATTCATTTCGTGAAGCGGCACTTGGTTTAGGAATACCTAGATGGAAAACAACTTTATTTATAATTATGCCCGCTGCTTTTAAAGGCATTTTCACAGGTATCCTGTTGTCTATAGCTAGAGCCGCAGGTGAAACTGCTCCGCTTCTTTTTACTGCCCTTGGAAACAGATTCTGGTCGACACAGCTTGATCAGCCCATAGCTTCCTTAACCGTATTTATTTATGATTATGCGAAAGCGCCGTTTGATAATTGGAACCGGCAGGCATGGGCAGCAGCTTTAGTATTAATTATCCTGGTTACGTTAATAAATATTATTTTTAGATTGGTTACCCGTAAAAGGTATGCATAAAATTGGATCAGATGATGACTAATATAGAACCCATATTGAAAAATATTATAATAAATGATGATCATCCGCAAAGCAAAGATAGAATGAAAACTGAGAACTTAAATGCTTTTTTCGGAAAGGTTCATGCCTTAAAAAATATTTCATTATCAATTCCCAAAAATAAAGTTTTAGCTATTATAGGACCATCAGGATGTGGCAAGTCAACTTTTTTAAGATGTTTAAATAGAATGCACGAAGAAGTAGGCGGCACAATTAAAGGAAATGTTTTATTGGATAGTGAAAATATAATGAAGTATGATCCGGTTTTATTAAGAAAAAGGGTCGGGATGATATTTCAAAAACCGAATCCTTTTCCTACAATGTCGGTTGCAGATAATGTTACAGCCGGTTTAAGATTAAATGGGTTTCATAACAGAAAAAAGCTGAGGGAAATAACAGAAAAATATCTCAGGCAAGCCGCGTTATGGGATGAAGTTAAAGATATATTAAAAACTCCGGGTGCCAATTTATCCGGAGGTCAGCAGCAGAGGCTTTGCATTGCGCGTACTCTTGCGGTAGAGCCGGAAGTAATTTTAATGGATGAGCCGGCAAGCGCTCTTGATCCGATTTCAACGAGTAAGATAGAGGAATTAATTTTTGAGTTAAAGAAGAATTATACAATCGTAATAGTAACACATAACATGCAACAGGCTGCAAGAATTAGTGACTATACCGCCTTTTTTTTATTAGGCGAATTAGTTGAAACCGATAAAACAACAAAAATTTTTACAAACCCAAAGCTGAAGAAAACCGAAGATTATGTAACGGGAAGATTCGGCTGACACATCTTTTATAATCTATTTTATAACCAGAAAACTTTTCCTTCCTTTTCTCTTTTTAATAAAAACATTTTATTGTATTTGATTTTATACATTTATTTTGGATACTTTACGGCTTAATAAAATGTTTGTTTATATTTTAAAAAGATCCCCAAATGAAAAAGATTAATAAAAGACCATCGTGGGACGAATATTTTTTAAAGCTTGCAATGCTTGCTTCCGAAAGAGCAACCTGCCCTAGAATGCATTGCGGGTGTATTTTAGTTAAGGACAGATTTGTGCTTGCAACCGGTTATAACGGATCGTTACCGGGGCAGCCTCACTGCGAAGATGTTGGGTGTCTCGTTGTGGATAATCATTGTGTAAGAACCAATCATGCGGAAATAAATGCACTGACTCAAGCGGCTATACACGGTGTTACGGTTAAAGGTTCGACTGCTTATATTACAAATATGTCATGTTCAACATGTGCAAAAGCATTAATCGCGGCAGGTATAAAAAGAGTTGTTGTCTTTTCGGACTTTCATGATACCCTTGCGACACAATTTTATACCGATTCGGGTGTAGAAATATCAAAACTTCCAATGCCTGATAAAAACATTAATTATGATATTGAAGAGTATACCTCGGCAAAGAAAACAAAGAGATCAAAATAAATTTTCGATTAAAAGAAGTAGAAGATTATCAATTTGGTGAATTGGCGTGATTTGTTGGTTCAGCTCGATATAGACCAACAGGTTAACGGAAATAATGCAAACATAAACGCCAATTTACAAACCGATCAATATGATCTTCCCATCCTATTTCGTGTCGGTGTATCGATGGATTTACTCAAAGGAACGGCGAATAGTAACTGGATAATTTCTGCAGATGCGCTTCATCCTAGTGATGATGTTGAATCGATAAATGCTGGAACCGAATATGTGTTTAATGATATGTTTTCATTGAGAGTCGGTTATAAGGGACTCTTTGCAAAGGATTCAGAACAAGGATTAAATTTTGGCGGCGGAGTTAAATATAAAATTATAAGTACTACATTTTATTTCGATTACTCCTATATTAACTTCGGTGTATTTAGTGCAGTTCATATGTTCAGTGTAAGCTTAGGTCTTTAATTCTATAAGGGGATGAAAAAAATATAATACTTTTCATCCCTTTTTTTCTTATTATATAGCAATAGTCAATTCCATTTTTTAGAAACTTATTTATGTTCAATTCACATCATTATTTTTTAATGAAATCATTTATTAGTTGCTTTGCGGTTCTATTTTTTATATCAATTTCTATCTGTGCTCAAAGTTGGGTACCCGATTTAGGAAACGGCAAGTACAAAAATCCCATAATATTTGCGGATTATTCGGATCCCGATATTATTAGAGTTGGAGAAGATTTTTATATGGTGGCCTCAAGCTTTAACTGTATGCCGGGAATTCCTGTTTTACATTCAAAAGATTTGGTGAATTGGAAAATTATCGGTCATGTTTATGAAAAACTTCCGTTTGAAAAATTTGATAAACCCGCACATGGCCAGGGTTCATGGGCACCATCTATTCGATATCATGAAGGATTATTCTATGTCTTTTTTTGTACTCCCCGCGAGGGGCTTTTTATGGCAACGACTAAAAGTCCTGCAGGAAAATGGGAATTAAATCAGCTTGTTGATGTTGAGTTATGGGAAGATCCATGCCCTTTCTGGGATGATGACGGCAATGCTTATTTGGTTAGAAGTAAACTTCGAGCCGACATCCTGTATTTACATCGTATGAGCCGGGACGGTAAAAGAATTTTAGATAACGGAACAATAATATTTCATGATGAAAAAACACAGCCTGTAATTGAAGGACCCAAGTTGTTAAAGAAAGATGGTTACTATTACATTTTCTCTCCTGCCGGAGGAGTTCAAAAAGGCTGGCAGGCTGTTCTTCGCTCAAAGAATATTTATGGCCCTTATGAATCAAAAATAGTCCTGCATCAAGGGAATACAAATATTAACGGACCGCATCAAGGGGGAATAGTTGAATTAAAATCAGGTGAATGGTGGTTTGTACATTTTCAAGACAGGGGAGTTTATGGTCGTATAGTTCATCTTGAACCTGTTGAATGGAAAGATGGTTGGCCGGTAATTGGCGAAGATCCGGATAATGATGGTACCGGTGAACCTGTTTCAGAATGGCAAAAACCAAATGTTAATAAAACTTATCCTATCGAAATACCTCAAACATCAGATGAGTTTAATACAATAGACCTGGATTTACAATGGCAGTGGCAGGCAAATCCAAAAGCTGGTTGGTATTCCCTTTCAGCAAACCCAGGTAAACTTAGATTATACTCCGTAAAAAATTTTACACAAAATGGAAATCTTTGGTTTGTGCCAAATCTCCTTTTGCAAAAATTCTCTGCACCTTCATTTACAGTTACAACAAAAATTAAAGTTGAACCTGATCTTATTGGTGAAAAAAGCGGATTAGTAATTATGGGGAAAGAATGGGCTTATATCTCATTGGAAAAAACTCCGGAAGGAATCCAACTTGGGTTGTTTACAGGAACTTACTTTGAAGGTTACGATAAAACAAAAAAAATTGATTCTGTTGAGTTTAGGAGTAAATCATGTTACTTGCGCGTTCATGTGGACACAGGGGGTCTTTGCTCATTTTCTTATAGTCTAAAAGGGAATGAGTTTCATCCAATCGGAAAAGAATTTACTGCAACACCAGGAGTTTGGATAGGAGCAAAGGCTGGGATTTTCAGTATCAATCCTAATATAAATGATAGCAAAGGTTACGCCGAATTTGATTGGTTTAAAATTGAATAATTAATTCGGATTATTCTTTCATTATAAAAAATCAAGAACTTCAAGAAAAGTTGAAAAATAAGATGATAGGAAAATAAAAAAAATAAAAATTATTTTGTTTTTCTGAGAATAATTTCGCAGTTGGATAGGCGACATACCAATCTTCTTCTTAAAAATTTTGGAAAAGTAATATTGTGATTCAAACCCGAGCATAACTGAAATTTGTTTTATTGAAAGTGAAGTTCCAATAACCAGTTCTTCCAAAGCAGATAATGTAGCTTATATGATCGATCAGAGTCATACAATAGAACCAAAGCTTGAAGCTATGATTTTGAGTATTATAAATTGCCAAACCGCTTATGCAAAAGCTTTGATCGTTGACTATCCTAAACTTAAAGAAGCTCAGGAAGCCGGGGATATTTTGGGAGCTCATAGAATATTAGTTGATGCTTTTGAAACGGATGTGCGCCCTTTGCTTTCAGAAGTGAGGGAAGAAATGGGAATTCATCCAGATCCGATTTCAATATATCGCTGTGATAATTATGCTGCAAAGATTGCGGAAGAAAGAGGGATAGAAAAGTCCGGTGGCGGTTATCCAAACGGATAAGTAATTATTTAGAGTATTGAGTTTGTTATTATGAAACCGAAAAGGATTGTTTTATCGGTAGATTTAGGAGGTGAATCAGGCCGTGTAATGGAGGTAGGATTTGACGGTAAGGTTTTAAACCTTAACGAAATTCATCGTTTTCCAAACATTCCCGCAAGGGTTAATGGAACTTTATTCTGGGACATTTTACGGTTATGGAATGAAATTAAAATTGGTATTGATAAAGGGAAATTATTAAAATCTTCAAGCATAGGTGTAGATACCTGGGGAGTAGATTTTGTACTTTTGGATGAATTTGATAATTTGATAGCTAACCCGGTTCATCACCGGGATAACAGAACCATAGGAATGATGGAAAAGGTCTTTCTTAAAGTTCCAAAGGAAGAAATATTTTATCAAACCGGTATCCAGTTCATGTCTATCAATACTCTCTATCAAATAATGAGTTTGGTTGAAAACCAATCACCTATCCTTTCAATTGCTAAAACATTTCTTACCCCCCCTGACTTACTCAACTTTTGGTTAACGGGTATAAAAGTCTGTGAATTTACAAGTGCAACTACAACACAAATGTATAATCCATTAATAAACGATTGGGCCAAGCCCTTGCTTGAAAAACTAAAAATACCGGTTAAAATTTTTCCTGAAGTTGTACAACCGGGGGCAGTACTTGGTCAATATAAGAAAATGGATGTTATCGCAGTTGCTGCCCACGATACAGGAAGTGCTGTAGCTGCTGTTCCTGCTAAGACAAATAATTTTGCTTACATAAGTAGCGGAACATGGAATCTTGTTGGTTTAGAAACAATGGCTCCGCTTTTAAGTGAGGGCGCTTTGAAGGCAAATGTTACTAATGAAGGAGGGGTTTACGGAACTTTCCGGTTGTTAAAAAACATTATGGGTCTTTGGATTCTGCAGGAATGCCGCAGAATATGGGAATCAAAGCGAAAAAATTTATCCTATGCTGAATTAATGAAAATGTCGACTTTAGAGAAGCCGCTCCGTTCTTTTATAGTTCCTAATGATCCTGTTTTCCTTCATCCTGGCGACCACCCAAAATTTATTCAAGACTTTTGCAGGAAGACTTCACAGCCGGTACCTAAAACACCGGGAGCCATCGTCCGGTGTGTTCTGGAAAGTCTTGCCTTGGCTTATAATCATGTAATAAAAAATCTTGCTGAAATTTCCGGAAGAAAAGTTGAGGAAGTACATATAGTCGGCGGAGGTTCAAAGAATAGATTACTTAATCAATTTACTGCTAACGCAACAGGTTTAACCGTAATAGCCGGACCTGCAGAAGCTACTGTAATTGGGAATGCAATAGTTCAGTTAATCACACTTGGTGAATTAAAAAATTTGCACGATGCTAGGCAGATTATTTCAAATACTAAAGAATTAAAATATTACGAACCCAAGGATAAAGAAGCTTGGGGGGAGGCCTATCAGCGGTACTTAAATTTACCGGCTTTAGACAATAAATTTTAATAATAAATATATAGAGCGAATAAATGTCTGTTACAGAAAGAAAATTTAAACATGTTAATTATGGATGGGATAATAATAAAGCGGATAAACTGGATCCTGTTGAGCGTCTTGTTTATCGCTCGAATATTTTAGGTAATGACCAGCGTATTACAAATACCGGGGGAGGTAATACTTCTTCAAAAATTATTATGAAAGATCCGTTAACCGGTGAAAATGTGGAAGTTCTTTGGGTTAAAGGTTCCGGTGGTGACCTGCGTACATCTAAAAAGGAAAATTTCGCCTCATTGTATCAAGATTCTTTAATTAAACTTCAGTCTATTTATAATGGGGCAGATGAAAAAGGAGTAAAAACAGGAATTGAAGATTCAATGGTGGGTATGTACAAACATACTATTTTTAACCTGAACCCTCGCGCTAGTTCTATTGATACACCACTCCATTCTTTTGTACCATTTAGGCATGTAGATCATATGCATCCAGATGCTGTTATTGCAGTAGCCGCTTCAAAAAATTCAAAAATACTTGCAAATGAAATTTTTGGAGATGAAATCGGCCGGATCAAATGGCAGCGTCCAGGTTTTGATCTTGGATTAAAAATTCAAGAAGAATGTAAAAAGAATT
Source organism: uncultured Ignavibacteriaceae bacterium (assembly GCA_964448105.1). Classification (GTDB taxonomy): domain Bacteria; phylum Bacteroidota; class Ignavibacteria; order Ignavibacteriales; family Ignavibacteriaceae; genus CAVQBP01. Next base: position 5,646 of record CAYUVK010000125.1, on the reverse strand, counting down.
CGAACTTAAAAGGTTTAATTCTGGGACAGCATGGAGTAATCAACTGGGCAGATAATGATAAGGAATGCTATGAATTAACTTTAACGATAATTGAAAAAGCCGCCGAATATATAAAGAAACATGATAAAGGCGATCAGACATTTGGAGGACAAAAATTCAAGCAGTTATCATCGGGCTATCGTAATAAAATATTAATTGAGATATTACCTAAGCTTCGAGGATTGATTTCCGGGAAGAATAAATTTACAGCAACAATTCAAACCGATGAAAAGATTTTGAGGTTTGTCAACAGTTTTGATGCTCCGCTTTTAGCTGAATTAGGTACATCATGCCCGGATCATTTCTTAAGAACCAAAATTAAACCTTTGTATGTTAATTGGGATCCGCAGAGCGAAGATCCAGATTCACTTATAAAAATACTTGAAGAAGGTTTGGTACAATATCGTAATGATTATGCTGCGTATTATGAAGCTTGTAAACATCCGGGTTCACCGCCGATGCGGAATCCTAACCCGGCAATTATTCTTATTCCGGGTTTGGGAATGATTGCCTGGGGTAAAAATAAAAGTGAATCAAGAATGGCGGCAGAGTTTTATAATAATGCAGTCGAAGTTATGCGCGGTGCAGAAGCAATTGATGAATATATTGCATTGCCGAGACAGGAGGCTTTTGATATCGAATACTGGGCACTCGAAGAAGCAAAACTCCGCCGTATGCCGCCCGAAAAAGAATTTGCCAGCGATATTATTTTAGTTGTTGGAGCGGGCAGCGGGATAGGTAAAGCAGCTTCGAAAAGAGTTGCCAAAGAAGGGGCCCATGTTGTTTGTGCCGATATAAATAAAGAAGCCGCAGAAGAAACGGCAAAAGAAATTATAAATACTTTCGGCTTTGGAATAGGTGTGGCCGGCTCCGGTATTTCTAATTGCGGTCCGGCACTAGGATTAGTGGTTGATGTGAAAAACCGGGAAAGCATTCGGGAAATGTTCAGTCAGATAATTCTTGCCTACGGCGGTGTCGACAGGATAATAATAACTGCAGGTATATTTGTGCCGCCGGATGAAAAGGGATATATACCGGATAAAAAGTGGAAGCAGACTTTCGATATAAATGTTATAGGTTCATACCTAATAGCCGATGAAGCAAAGAAAGTTTGGGAAGCACAGGGATTAAAAGGAAGTCTGGTTATTACAACAAGTGTTAATGCTGCAGTATCAAAAAAAGGCTCTCTTGCCTATGATACAAGTAAGGCTGCGGCAAATCACCTGGTACGTGAATTAGCAATTGAACTTTCTCCAAATATAAGGGTAAATGGTTTGGCGCCGGCTACTGTTGTTGAAGGCGGCAGCATGTTTCCGCGCGACAGGGTTATTAGCTCCTTGGTAAAATATAATATTTCTTTTTCCAAAGATGAAGATACTGAAGCGCTTCGGAACAAATTAGCTGAGTTTTATGCTCAAAGAACTCTTACGAAATCTCCTATTACATTAGCAGATCAGGCTGAAGCGGCATATTTATTAATAAGCGATCGATTAAGTAAAACAACCGGTCAGATATTGAATGTCGATGGCGGTTTACATGAAGCATTCTTAAGATAGATGTGAACAACTCTAAAATAATTTTACAGTTTATTGATACGGCACAAAAAGCGGGTGCAACCGTAGAAGAAATTAATTCTTCACCTGGAGTACTATATGATTCTTTAGTCAAAAGTATTTCGGATTCAAAAAATATAATAATGTCGGAACCGCAATATATTCCCAGCCATCTATTTAAATATTTTGAACAGAAGATTAATGTTGTTAAACAGCCTAACGCAGAACAAATGTCGTCTGCCGAGGTTGGAATTACAGATGCATTTGCCGGTGTTGCTCGTACAGGTTCGGTATGTATTTCTATAAATTCTAATATGAGCAGTTATATAAGTCTTTTGCCGAGAAAACATATTGTAATTTTAGAATCAAAAAATATTGTTTTACGCCCCCGGGATATTTTTGATCAATATATATCGAAAAAACCTTTAGAACAAAGCGGATGGATCTTTATTTCGGGTCCAAGTGCAACGGCTGATATGGGTGAGCTTGTCAGGGGAGTTCATGGTCCGGATAAATTACATATTATTTTACTGGATTAAGGAATGATTAACCCAAGAGAAGTAGCAAATAAGAGTAATCCTGAAAATCTTCATAAAGCTATAAAGATGTCGCTTGATATCGAAAGTGAAGCAGTAAAACGAAATGTTCAAACTTTTAATCTAAATCATTACTCGGCAATAGGAAAAATTGAAGACTATGATTTGCTAAAAGATCATGCACGTAAATTGAAAGAATATTCAATTGAAAATCTTCCTGAGTTATTGGCAAAACTAGAATCTTCAATAAAATTGAACGGTGGTCATTTTTATTTAGCGAAAGATGCAAAGGACGCATGTGATTATATTTTGAAAATATGCCTGCTGTATAAAGCAGAACTTGTTGTTAAAGGAAAATCAATTACATCGGAAGAAATTAAATTAAACCATGTATTGGAAGCGGGAGGAATTGAAGTAGCGGAAACAGATCTTGCTGAATTTATTTTGCAATATTCCGGAGAACAGCCTTCGCATATAGTGGGACCGGCAATACATCAAAGCCGCGAAAGGATATCAAAATTATTTAAAGAAAAATTTAACCCGGGTATTCCTCTTGAAACCGGGGAAGAGCTAACTAAATTTGCTCGTACAAAATTGCGAGAAAAATTTTTAACTGCTGATATTGGAATAACAGGAGCAAACTTTATTGCAGCCGATACAGGTTCTATTGCTCTGGTCGAGAGCGAAGGGAATATCCGTTTATGTTATACTCTTCCGCCTGTGCATGTTGCTCTTGCTGGAATAGAAAAAGTACTGCCATCTATAAATGATTTTGGTACCTTCCTTGAATTGCTGGCACCGAGCGGTACCGGGCAGCCGTTGACTTCATATACAAGTATTATAAGACCACCGCTTAGTTTACCTTTGTATCCGTTCAATAAAAAGAAAAACAATAAACGAGAATTTTATCTCGTATTAATTGATAATGGCAGAATGAAAATGCGTAATGATCCTATTCTGCATGAAGCATTATACTGTATAAGATGCGGAGCCTGCTTGAATGCATGCGCGAATTTTCAATCGGTTGGCGGGCATGCATTCGGCGGTGAGACATATTCCGGGGGTATAGGAGGTGCATGGGAAACCGGGACAGGTAAACTTGAAAATGCCCGTTTCAGCGAACTTTGTACAGGCTGTTCAAGGTGTGTTCCTCAATGCCCTGTTAAGATAGATATCCCCTGGTTAAATGAGATTCTTCATCAAAGACTAAATGAAAAAGAAAAATTAAAGTATTCATTTATTTTTAAAGGATTATTACCAAAGGATAATTTAAATGAAAAAGCGAATTTACAGAAGCTTTTCCTCGGAAATTTTTATCATTTTGCAAAATGGGGAAGCAGATTTCCAGCTATCTCAAATAAAATGCAAAGAAATAGACCGGTAAGAATTTTATTGGAAAAATTTCTGGGACTAAGCCGGGAGAGAATGTTGCCTGCTTTTACAAATAAAACTTTGGTAAAACACTATCAAAAACTTGGGTTATCTTTACTAAAGAAGTCCGATACCGGAAGGAAAGTTTTATTATTCGCAGATATTTATACTAATTATCTTTATCCTGCAAGAGGTATTGCAGCAATCAAAGTGTTTAATGATTTAGGAATTAATTTAACTCTCGGTGAAGTTATACCGGATGGAAGAGCAGCTCTTTCACAAGGTTTGATAGTTGCGGCATCAAAACGTGCACAATTAATAGTTCAATATTTAAACCAATGGATTGAAAAAGGGTATGATATAGTGGTTATTGAACCAAGTGTACTTGCAATGTTTCGCCGGGATTATAAACATTTTATAAAAGATGAAGAGCTATTCATAAAAATTAAGAATCATAGTTATGAGCCTTTCGAGTATCTGAAAAAGTTATTAATAGAAGAAAATATTAATCCAAATCAAATATTTGATATTAAGAAATTATCTGATCATAAGTTATTTTACCATAGTCATTGCCAGCAAAAAACAATTGGAGCTGCAGATCAAACAATTGAATTGCTGCAAAAACTGGGTTTTAATGTTATAACTTCTCAAGTAGAATGCTGCGGCATGGCGGGAAGTTTCGGATACAAGAAAGATTTTTATGAAGTAAGCATGAGAGACGCCGAAGATCTTTTTAAACAAATTCAAACCGCCGGGGATAAAGATAATATTTTAGTCTTGGCCGGCGGTATTTCCTGTAAAGATCAAATATCAGAAATGGGTTATGATGTTATTCATCCTCTAGAATTGCTTGCCAAAATACTAGTTAGCTAACCGGAAAACTAATCACATTAATAATTTCAGATAGAAATTTTACCATGTCGTGATATTTTTGTGACCTTCCAATTATATGTTGACTGCGCGAACGATTTTATTAATTAAAAACCGGAGGTATTTATGAAATACACAAAAATTTTTGTTCCATTTCTTTTTCTCATCATTATGATATTTGCAGGATGTGAAAAAAATGATGTTAGTTCAATTAATGGTCCTGTAAATGAAAATGCTGTACAATCATTAGATAAATATGGCAACAATGGCCATAACGTGCATGCCGTCTATACTCTTTCTAATTCTGCAGTAGGGAATGAAGTTGTAATGTTCAAAATATCCGATCATGGAACAATGTCAATGGCAGGTTCTTTTTCAACGGGCGGAACAGGTACAGGTGCGGGGCTTGGTTCACAGGGTGCCTTAGTCCTTGACGGGGGTCTGCTTTTTGCGGTGAATGCAGGGAGTAATGATATATCGGTTTTATCTGTAGGAGAAAACGGATTGACTTTGATAGACAAGAAATCTTCCGGGGGAACAATGCCGGTTAGCTTAACTACTCACGGCAGATTGTTATATGTTTTAAATGCCGGATTGACGGAGAATATAACGGGATTCAGAATTAATAACGATGGCACAATTTCACAAATTAGCGGATCAACACAGCCTTTAAGCGGTGCAAGCGTTGGACCGGCACAAATTGAATTCAGCCCAAACGGCAGGGTGCTGGTTGTAACCGAAAAAGCAACCAACATGATCGATACTTATGTGGTTGGATTTAACGGGATAGCAAGCGGACCAAATACACAAGCTTCTGCGGGTAATACGCCGTACGGATTTGCATTTGACAATAAAGGCCATTTGATTGTATCTGATGCTTTCGGCGGCGGTGCAAATGCGGGCGCCATGTCTTCATATAATGTAAGCTCAGGCGGGATCAATTTAATAACAGGCCCGGTATATGATTCACAAACAGCCCCATGCTGGGTAGCCATTACAAAAAACGGAAGATTTGCTTATACGACAAATACAGGCACCAGCAATATTTCAGGCTATCGAATAAGGCATAACGGAGGATTGGTACTTTTTCATGACGGAGGGAATACAGCGTCAACCGGATCGGGTTCGGCCCCGATTGATATGGCTGTTAGCAATAATTCTCAATATTTGTATGCCTTAAGTCATGGTACAAATACGATTAGTGTATTTAGAATAGATAACGGACATGGAAGATTATTTGCAGTTCAAACTGTGAGTGGACTTATAGGTAGCTCTGC
>CAYUVK010000124.1:6601-14212 GCA_964448105.1 uncultured Ignavibacteriaceae bacterium | reverse complement strand
AAATCATAATTTTATAATCATCGAATATTTTTTTAATTGCATAAGTAGCAGCACCAAGCAGCCGAGGTCTAACTTTCAAGGAAGTTGGTAAAATCAGGATATCTTTTTTCTCGCCATAAAAGGCTCTTTTCTTTACAATCCTATTTATCTCTGGATATATAATATCCCAGGCTTGAATTATTCTTCCTCCCAAAATAAATGCATGAGGATCAATTGCTTTCAGTATATTTGATATTCCAAGTCCAAGATAAAACCCGGTTTGACTCAGAACATCCTTCGCAATTTCGTCCCCTTTTAATGCCATATCTATAACTTCATCAACAGTAATATTAACCGGCTGATTAAACTCCCCGTATTTTCTAGAAATATATCTGTTAACCGTAGCTCGATCCGAAGCATATTTTTCCCAGCAGCCATGGTTCCCGCACGTACACAATTCACCACCTTCATATATAACCATATGTCCTACTTCCCCGGAAGCATGGAATTCTCCATCAAGAATCTTATTTTCAACAACAATCCCTGAACCTATTCCGGGACCTATCTCAAGAAAAATAAAATTTGAAAGATTTGTACTATGCTTTCCAAACCATAATTCAGCTTGTGCAGAACATTTGGCATCATTTCCAATTGTTAAAATTTGCAAACCCGGCCATAAATTTCTTATTTCATGTCCAATATCAAAATCTTCCCAGCCAAGGTTGGGAGCATAATTAACAATAAGTTTATTTGGATCTACTATACCGGCTACACTTACTCCTAGTCCTTTTAATTCATCTATATTTAGTTGATTCATTAAATTGCGTACTTCGTTTAAACATCTTTCAATAAATTTTTTTCTGTCCTGAGGTTCGGTATTTATTGAAGAAGTAGCTAAAACACTTCCGTCTATATCAACAATTGCAAAACGAGTAAGAGCAGCATCTATTGAAAAGGCTCCTATCAAGTTTTTACCTAATTTTAAAAACAAATCGATTGGTTTTCTCCCGATATTTTGCTCCCCATTTGCTACTTCATATACTAAATCTTCTATTAATAGATCTGTTATAATACTTGATACAGTACTTTTATTTAATCCGGTTAATTGAGCTAATTTTGATCTTGAAATCGGCTGTTCATTTCTTACCAGATTTAATATCATCGATCTGTTAACATTTCTTAGAACCGAAGCATTACCGCTTATCAAATTTTTTGTTCGCATATTCCAGTTGACTAAATAGAAGAGATTGTGTACATTTAGTTTGTTGTTTAAACCAACAAATTACTTTCGGAACTTAAATTTTTTTTTCTTATTTGTCAAGATTTAAAATGAAATTTTAAAAATATTTTTTCAAACCGTTAAAAACATGCGAAAATAAAAGAAAAATTATTTAGTCTCAGAAAAGAAAACAAGGAATAAAATGAAATTAGCATTAACCGGTGGAGATATTATTACCCCTTTTAGAATAATTAAAAATGAAACATTGTTAATTGATGGAGGAAAAATTTCTGAATTAGGAAGATCCTTAGATAAATCGGTTTTAAAAAATTGCAAAGTTATTGATGTGAGCAGCAAAATAGTCTGTCCCGGTTTTGCTGATCTTCTCGTGCATGGAGGTGCCGGATTCGGTTTTGCTGATAATTCAATTGAAAGTATAGAAAAGATCAGTTCATATTTTTTACAATACGGTTCCACCACAATGCTCGCTTCCCTATTTGCCAAACCAGAAGAATTGCTGCTGAAAGATCTAAAAAGAGTTGCTGACTATATTGAGCAACACCCAAATTCTAATATCCGGGGAATTCATATGGAAGGGCCTTTCTTAAACAAAAAATTTAAAGGGGCAATGAATGAAAATTATATTTGGAAACCTAATGTTGAATCCTGGGACAAAATATGGAAAGCCTCAAAGGGTTATATTAAAATAATGACAATAGCTCCTGAACTGGATGGATCAATAGAAGTAATGCAGGCTGCCGCAAAAGAAGGTGTTGTTTTATCAATCGGCCATTCGATGGCGAGTTATGATGAAGTTGAAAATGCAATAGATAACGGTGCTGCTCATGTTACCCATATTTTTAACGCAATGCAATCCTTTCATCATAGAACCCCGGGAATTATTCTTGGTTCCCTTTTACACAATGAACTAAAAATAGAATTAATTGCGGATTCTCTTCATGTTCATCCAGCTGTAATGAAATTGCTGTTAAAATTAAAAAGCGCAAGTGGAATTATTTTGGTATCTGATTCAATACGTGCGGGAGGAATGCATGAGGGTGAATACGAATTTGCTGATCAAAAAATATATATGAAAGGGAAAAAAGCATATCTTGAGGACGGTACACTCGCCGGGAGCACATTAACATTAAATTCTGCCGTAAAAAATATGGTGGAAGCTGCTGGGGCTACAATAACCGAAGCTGTTAGGATGGCCTCTTTAAATGGAATAAAAGTATTAAACCTTGATCATAAAAAAGGGATTTTGGCCGTTGGCAAAGATGCTGATATTGTTGTTCTAAACAAAAATTATGAAGTAGAACTAACTTTACTTTATGGAAAGATTGTTTACAAAAAATCGCAGGATTAAATTTTTATGAATTTTAAAAATCAAAGCCCTGCACTCATTTTGTTTGTAACAAAATTGTAATATCTAAAATAAAAAAAATGTAAACACAATATTTTACTCTTAATTCAGTCTTTAATAACCTATCATTAATGGAGAGTTAATTATGGTTGATAGCCTATGTATATTTGAAGGATTATATTATACCTGCTTACTTCCGCTTGTATACTTCCGGCCACAATATGATTTAAGATGCGGTATTTTAACCCTTAGAGAAAAAATTATAAGACAATTCCCGGATATTCCTGTATCTCTTCATTGTAGAAGCTACCTGCATGACGTACTTAAACAACAAAACCCAAACATCGAAATAAATGAGATTAACGGGAAAAATTGCCTTTTTATAAACGGAAGAGTTATTGCTGACGAGAATTTTAAAAAACAAATAAATCTTAATGGAAGTGATAAGCTGTATGTTAAAGGAGATTCAATTATCGCAGCCAAAGTGAGCGGCAGTAAGCTTGATTTATTAAAACACCAGATGACAGATTTATTTACACATTCAGATTTTCAAGACCTTGTAAAAGAGGATGTTGATGTTAAAATTGTTAACTATCCCTGGGATCTAATTCATGAAAACGGAGAACAAATTATTTCTGATTTTAAAACACTTACAAAAAATGTTAACGGAAATAAAATTAAGGGGAAGATATATGACGGAGTGTATTTAATAAATAAGGAAAATATTTACGTGGGGGAAGGAACAAAAATAAAACCAGGTACTGTACTGGACGCTGAAAATGGACCAATTTATATTGGGAATTCTGTTGAGATATATCCAAACGCTACCATAGAGGGACCTGCTTATATCGGTGATAATTCGAAAATAAAAATCGGTGCAAAAATTTATGAAGATACAAGTATTGGCCCGGTCTGTAAAGTTGGCGGAGAAGTAGAAGCATCTATTATCCATTCTTATTCTAATAAACAGCATGATGGTTTTCTTGGACATTCATATTTAGGGATGTGGGTTAATCTAGGAGCTGATACAAACAATAGCGATTTAAAAAATAATTATGGCAGCATTAAAGTAATTATTAATGGTGAGCAAGTAGACAGTGGTTCTATGTTTGTCGGTTTGACTATTGGTGATCACTCAAAAAGCGCAATTAATACCATGTTTAATACCGGTACTGTTGTAGGTGTATCGAGCAATATATATGGTGGGGGTTTCCCGAGTAAATATATTCCGTCTTTTTCATGGGGCGGAGCTGATGCGCTTACAAGTTACGATCTTGAAAGAAGTATTGAAGTTGCGAGAAGGGTAATGAATCGACGTAAGATTGAAATGACTAATCTTGACGAACGATTATTTCGAAAAGTATTTGATTTAACAAAAGAAGAAAGAAGGAAAAGAGGAATGCCTAACTAAAATCCCCTTCTTATTAAGAAGAAATTTTCTCATGATATTTTTTTTGACTTAACCTATTATTATATAAAACATTAAAACAAGGAGTTATTATGCGTCTTATTATTCAACCCAATTATGACAAAGTTTCTAAGTGGGCAGCAAACTATGTTGCGGCAAGAATAAATTCATATAATCCGACTGAAAAGGATCGTTTTGTTTTAGGTCTGCCCACCGGTTCTTCACCGGTTGGAATGTATAAAGAATTAGTATCACTAAACAAAAAAGGTTTAGTTTCGTTTAAATATGTAACAACATTCAACATGGATGAATATGTAGGTTTGCCGGAAGACCATCCTGAGAGTTATCATTCCTTTATGTGGAAACACCTCTTTAGTCATATCGATATTGATAAAGACTATGTTAATATTTTAAATGGAAATGCAAAGAAACTGGAAAAAGAATGTGAAGACTATGAAAATAAAATTACAAGTGCCGGGGGGATTAATTTATTTGTTGGTGGAATTGGGCCCGACGGACATATAGCTTTTAACGAACCGGGATCATCTCTAGGTTCTCTCACAAGAGTAAAAACATTAACTATGGATACTGTTATTGCCAATTCAAGATTTTTTGACAATGATCTGAATAAAGTACCGAAGACAGCATTAACAGTAGGGGTAAAAACTGTTTTAGATGCGGAAGAGGTTCTCATTATAATTAGCAGCTTAAACAAGGCAAGGGCACTTTCAAAAGTAGTAGAGGAAGGCGTAAATCATATGTGGACTGTAAGTGCATTGCAGCTTCACCCAAAAGGAATTATTGTTTGCGATGACCAGGCTACATATGAATTAAAAGTCGGAACAGTAAAATATTTTAAAGATATTGAAGCAGAACATCTTGATCCTGATACTCTATTAGTTAAATAAGTAATTGGTTTTGAGATATTTATTCAAGAGAAAAAATATTTTATTGTTTAATTATAATATCGTATTTATTGAGTAAACCCATAATACCGGCAATTGAAAATTTTGCTTTGAAAATTTTATTTTTTTCGGGATCAACTGAATAATTAATTGCAGTGTTGAAGTCGCACTTTGTAAGGTTAGTATTTTCAAATATGGCATTGCTTAAATCGCAGTTATCGAATTTTGAATTTGTTAAATCAGCTTTTACAAAGTATACTTCTTTTAATTCACAGTTTGTAAATTCTGTATTTTGAAGTTTCAGATCATAGAACGAAGACATATCTAATTGGGATTCTTCAAAATTCATAGACAATAATAGTTTGCTGCATTTATCGAATTGTAATCCTAATAATTTACAATTCCTGAATTTTATATCCCGGAATACTGTTTCAATTATTTTAGCATTGCTTAAATCGCAGTTTACAAATTCACAATCAATAAATGAACTACCGGACAAATCAATATTTGAAAATTGACAATTATTAAAAAAGCATCTTTCAAATTCACCGGCATTAAAACCATCTATAGCAAAATTAATATCCGAATATTTTAAGTTATAAAAATTATTTTTCTCTTTCATTATAGCTCAACTTTTAAAAACATAATATTTTTAATTTGAAATAATTTTTAAAGAAAAAAAACTTGTAGTCGGGATCTCAATTAGTTGAGTTATTTCTTATTCATTATCCCGGTTTATCATAAATATTTAATAATGAATTTGTATACTTTGTTTTCTTTATCTGCCAATGTTTTTGAAAAATCTTTGGTTCTTTTGCTCCAACCGGGACCAATATTATTTTATCTTCCAGCCGGTTTAAAATACCAACTCTATAAAGGAGCGCGATTCACTAGAATTGGAATAATCCGTAAAATTTTTGACAAGAATTCTTAATTACGTTAGAATTATACAATTTATTTCTTAAGGTTCGAATGTTTTTCCACAAAAGAAAACTCATTCTTGATCTGGAATAGACTGCACTATATAATTGAATTTCTTTATTCGTCCAGAAATATTTATACTCTTCGGCACCTTGCGTAAAGTCAAAGACTTTATAACCCTTTTTTATTGCATCTTCCACCATGTAATAAATAAGGAGCTTACCTGGTTTGAATTGTGAAAAAACGGGATTCATTCCAGATAGATAATTATATTTTTTATTATTCAACACTAGTATGAAGTTGATAGAGGCAATGACAGAATCTATCTTAAGCATCTCAATTCTTAACATGCCCGCTTCGCACATCAATTTTGACATATGATGAAATCTTTCCCTGCGGGCTTTTGTACAAAATTTCCCTCTTTCACCCTTAGAATTATGCCTCTTCTGGTGCAATTCGATAAAATAATTTACGTTTTCTTTCAAGTTTTCCGGTGATTTTGTAATTATGTATGTCAGCCGATTTTGAGGTAGGAGCTTTCTTAACTGCCTTTTTATGCTTTTAAGTTCCCTTTTATGTACTTCTTTTTCATACTCATGCATTGTATCTGGCAAATGTATGCAGGGGCAGACTATTTGTGATGATATTTCTACAGGTAAATAACGTGCAACTAAATTCTTGGTCTCCTCTCTTAAGCTAATAAGATTAAGAATATTCCAATTTTCAGAGTTTTTAATAAAATCAAATAGTCTCGTTATAAAAGAAAGTTTATATTCCTCATCAATAATGAAATCCAAATAATCAGACGGTCCACTACCGATGAATTCTAATATCTTAATACCTGAAAATTTATGGTTTGTTAATTTAAAAGGTGCGAGTCCGACTATTTCATTCTTCTTATTGTAACCCACAATTATTTTTAGCTTTTCCGACGATGTGAACTCGTTTACCATAGCATAATTCCACTCCCATGACTGAAACGGAGTAGCCTTTGAAGATTTAAGAAATAACCTTTTCCAGTCTTCTCTAATCCTCACAATTTCTTGAACAGAATTTATCTCTTCAAGATTAATTACTTCAGCTTTCCTCCCTCTGTTTGCTATAGGCGTTCTTTTTTTGTAAAATCCTAAACTCAGACTATCTTCTTGATGAAGAAACTGCGTACTTGACATATTGATTACTTTTTGTTGCATCACCTAAAAAAACAAAAAAATGTGTCTTTACAGTTTTTAACAAATAATATACCGACACATTGAAAAGCAACCGAAAGAATATTAATAAGCATCTATTAGATTTTTTAGCATATTGACCTTATAATAAATAAATAAGATGTGATTTAAGGCGCCATGAAAAATTGTTTCAATTTATCAACTTTTCCCAAATTGGACTAGTGATTGTATTATGGTAAGTTAATCTTACTTGGGGGTTCTGAGATATACCTTTGTAATATCTATTTGCTGATTTTGATTTTAATATATACAAATAATAAGTCATTTAAAAATTCAAAACCCTGAACTTTATTCAGGGTTTTTCGCTCCGCGAGCAGGACTCGAACCTGCATCCCGACTTTGTCGCGACTTTGTCGGGATAACAGCCGAATGCTACAATGTTATTTCTCCGTTTATTAGTCTTTCTATCATTTTTGTGCTTTTCCAAGATTTTATCTTCTTCTCTGCTTCCGTTGCTTCTTTTTTTGAACTATATTCTTTTGTAAAGACTATTTCCCAGGGTCTGTAGCGGGAGGTAAATCCTTTCTCTATTGTATTATGGTAAGTTAATCTTACTTGGGGGTTCTGAGATATACCTTTGTAAT
>CAYUVK010000124.1:1447-6501 GCA_964448105.1 uncultured Ignavibacteriaceae bacterium | reverse complement strand
AAACCCTGAACTTTATTCAGGGTTTTTCGCTCCGCGAGCAGGACTCGAACCTGCAACCCTTCGGTTAACAGCCGAATGCTCCACCATTGAGCTATCGCGGAATTGTCTGTTTTTTTTATTTCCCGATGCAACCATTCGGTTAACATCCCAACTCTGTCGGGATCCACCATTGAGCTATCGCGGAATCTTTAATTTCTTTTCCTTTGAAATCCCCTAATATCCAGGAATTTTTCAAAAGAGAATAATAAACTTAATGACTACCGGATTTTTTGTCAAGCTTTGAAACAAACAATTAAGAGTTTTATTTACAATTCTTCTTTATTGCTCTATTTAATCAGGGATTCTTTCAGTCTTCTTGCAACAGATACAAAAAATCCGAATACCATTACCACCACCCCTCCCCAAACAAAATTGATGAAGGGCTTAACGCTGGCTTCTATTGTTAATACTTCTTTTGCAGGAGCTTTAACATCTTTATTTTCCAGCTTTGAAAATACAAAATCTGCTTTTTGAGTTGAAGGATCAATTTTTTTTAATTCAATTTTTATATCGGCTTCTTTAACAGTAACCGGAATATATGAGAATCCTTTTTCATCCCTTTTTATAGTGGGTTCAACATTGTATGGTTTACCATCCTTTGTTATAGTTAAATTTGTTCCCATCTGGAAATTCCCGCCGCTCATCATAACACTCATATCCGGTTTTACAAAATCCTTGTATAAAATTTCCGACCCATTAAACCTTATCTTATCTCCAATTTTCAGAGAAGCACTTTGTCCGGCATCTTCACTATTTTGATCCTCATACCCGAGCGGGGAGATATAAATATCTTTAGTAAATGGAGTAAGAATTGTCGGCTGCCAAAGTGTAAGAATTGCCGGTTCTCTCATTAAACCATTGCTATAATCGCTAATATACATTACAGGGGAAATTTCATAACTTTTGTCTCCCTTCTTCATATCAATACTAAAAGCATATTTCTTATTATTTTCAATCGGATGGTATCCTGTAAAAGTCAATTGATATCCAAAAGCTTCTTGAGGTACATTTTTAATCAAATCAATGTTAACTTCTTTACTGTATGCTGCCGAACCAATTACACCCAAAAGAAATAGTGCTATCCCAATATGTGCAATATAAGCACCAATCATTTTCATATTTCCTTTAATTATCTGAATAGCAATTTCGATATTAACAAATAAAGCGAAAGCTGCTGAGAAAGAAAGTATAATCATCATTATATCACTTATACCGCCAAACAAAACAATAAACACGGTTACTATAATAGCAGCAGAAACAGAAAATATTGATTTCTTTACAATGTCTTCACCTTTTGTGTGATTCCATTTTAAAAGAAGACTTAAGCCATTTAATAAACCAATAATTATTGCTATTGGAACATGCATCTCATTATAAAAGAACTTGTCAACAGAGCTTCCGAAAATCGGAGAAGATGTTCCAACTAAAACAACAAGTGCAGATGAGCATAAAACTATTGAAGCGGTAAATAATGCTAAATCTCTCGAAAGTAATCCTTCGTCTTTTGAAACTTCAACATTTAAATATTTCCACCTATAAAGTAAAGTCCCAAATCCAAGTAAAAAGAATGTGCCGATAAAAATAAGCAGGAAGAGATAAACTAGCATTCCAGGATCGACAAATGAATGCACTGATGCATCACCTAAAACACCGCTTCTTGTAAGGAATGTAGAATACAATACAAGAATATATACCATTATGCATAATATTAAATTCGTCTTTGCATATTTTCCTATTCCACCTTTAGATTGAGTTTTTCTTTGAACAAGAAGAGTATGAATAGCAGCGACACCAACCAGCCAGGGGATCAAGCTAGAATTTTCAACAGGATCCCAGGCCCAATAGCCGCCCCATCCGAGCATTTCATAAGCCCAGTAACCTCCGAGCATTATCCCTAATCCTAAAATTCCTGCACCGGCTAAAACCCATGGAAAAGACTGCCTAACCCAATCTCTATAATCATTTTTCAACATAGCAGCCATTGCAAATGTAAATGGAACAGTTGCCATCGAAAATCCTGTAAATAAAATCGGGGGATGTATCTGCATCCAGAAATTCATTAATTGCGGGTTCAAACCTTTTCCGTCAATTATAAATTGATTCATATGAATTCCGGCTGATGCTAGAGTTGAATAAAGAGTCTGACTTATTTTTACGAAAGTCTGCCCCGAATTACCATCACTAAAAATAAAACTTTGGAGCCAGGGTTGATTAATAAATGCAGAATTAATATGCTTTGCAGCTACAAAAAAAGGCTCAGACCAGATGTAGGCAAATGGATTTTTAAATAAAGGTGATACCATTATAAGAAGAAAAGTAGTATGCAGAGTAAAAATCGGCATTACTCTTTTTTCAAGGTCTCCGCGTTTTGATGTGTATGACTGAAGAATTAGCCCGACAATAGAACTCAGAAGAAGCCATAACATAAAGCTTCCTTCCTGCCCACCCCAAAAAGAAGCAATCAAGAAACCAAAAGGGAGGCTGTTCGAACTATAATCATAAACATATTTATAACCGTAATCATGATTAATAATTGCATACCACAATAAAGCCGCAGCAACCATAACCAGCATTGCCATACTGTGATAAGCTATTCTACCATAATTAATTGTGTTATCATACCCCCTGTAACTGAGAAAATACATAACCATTGCTAATGCACTGCATGCAAGAGCAATTGTTAGAACAATACTTCCAACCATGACACATCCTATTTTTAGTTAATACTAATAAATTCTAAGCCTTACTGATATTCTTAATCTTACTCGATTTTGATTTAAGATTAAGAAATGTACTACAGGGAAGAAGATTTAATCTGAGAATTCTGATATTTACTAGGACATTTTGTTAAAATTTCTTTTGCATGAAAATAACCGTCTTCATAATGACCGGTTACAACTACACTTTGTGCAGATTCAAAATTATTGGGGATTGTTCCATCGTAAACAACTTTCATTTCGTTTCCATGCTGATCAACCATATAAAAACTGAAGGTCCGGTTTTGTTTATCGATCGAATAATTTTTTGCTTTATCCCAGCTTCCGGTTGCCTTAACAGTTTTATCAATACTCATTACATTTTGAAAATTGTCTTCATATTTAATGTTGCTTTGAGTTAATAAATACCCCATCAAACCAAGAAAAACAACGATTATCACACCGCCAAAGATATATTTATTTTTCATGTTTAGTATCCTCTATTTCTTTTTCCATATGTTTAAGTCTTTTGTCTAAATTGAAAAGATATAAAAAAACTCCTGCCCAAACAATAAGAACAATAACCATTACAATGTAGATTGCATTGTGCTGTAAAAAGTTATATAGTTCGTTCAAGTTTACCCTCTAGTTAAATTCTTGTTAATTCTATCTTTATAAATTAAAGATTTATAGCCAATATTCCACATCCAGAAGAATAGAATTGTGAATCCTATCAAAGAAAGAAAGAATATTAACAGCATATTCCCATTCATTTTAAAATCGACAATAGGACCGGAGTTGGTATCGTTGGCAGATCCGGGATGCAATCCGCTCATTATTCTCGGCATAACGAAGATAAAGAATGGGACAGTAACAAAAGCTATAATATTATAAACTGCAGATAGAGAAGCTCTTTTTTCTTCCGATTCAATTGATGAACGAAGTGCGAACCAGGCACCATAAATCAATAAAAGAGCAAAAATACTTGTTTGTCTCGGATCCCAGCTCCAAAATGCTCCCCATGCAAATTTTGCCCAAACAGCACCAGTTACTGTTGCAAGTACACAAAAGATAATTCCTAATTGTGCAGCAGCATAAGATTTTGCATCGTCATCAAGATTCTTTTTTCTCAAATATTTTATACTGTAAATGGTAGACATTAAAAACGCTATAACAGTTATCCATGCTGTTGGAACATGGAAGAAAATTATCTTAGCATTTTGCTCCAGCCCAGGAATTAGAGGGAATTGATACCACGTATGAGGATTCTCAACTATGGGAAAAGCTATTCCAGCCACTGACACAAATGCAAGGAGTAAGAATAAAAATATTTTCCACGCCATAAGTTATTTCTTTTCATTTAATTAAATACGATTGATTTAATCCAAATTTAATATTTCTTTTTAGATATTGTGTTGATTTATTATACATAATTCAAAAGCTATGCCATCTAAAAAAATATAAATTTATTTCAGCAAAAAAGTACTTTTAAAATAGATAAAATTAAAGGGATAAATGTTAATCTTTCCAGATAAAATCAAATAACATATAAGAAGCAGAAATCATAATAATATCATAACATGCAATTATCAGCAATTCAACTTTGGACGAATCAAATGTGTTCCCTTCAATAGAAAATAAAGTTAATCTTACGGAGGTAATTATTAAAGGAAGTAATATGGGAAAAGAAAGTACCGGGTATAAAGTTCCTTTAGAACCTGCTTTGGCTATAATGGCTGCTATAATCGTCGAAGATACAGCTATTCCAATATTTCCGAGAATGAATGTAAGTATAAATAAAATTAAATTTCTTATTACAAATTCTTCAAAAAGTGCTGAATATAAAAGTGTAATAATTATATTCATTGCAAAGACTAAAATTAAATTAAATAGGAGCTTGCCTGAAAAAATAGTAGACGGTGAGGCAATAAGTTGAAGAGTTAAAGATGTTCCTCTTTCTTCTTCGGATACAAACGCACGGGCAAGACCTGACATTGCCGTAAAAAATATTACAACCCAAAATAATCCGCCTGTTAATGCAGGAGTTATTCTTTCGTTACCAATTGAAAATAATATGACACTTAATGCAACTAAAATGAACATTGCAAGTGAGTTAACTGCATAACGTGTCCGCAATTCCGAATTAAAATCTTTTTGAAATAAAGCGTACGATTTAAATTTCATCTTAATTCCTAAGAAAATTTAACCACAGAGAACGCAGAGGAAACACAGAGATAACTGAGTGATTTCCTTTTTCTCTGTTTACTCTGCGGTAAATAAAAAATTCATTCTATATAGTATTTATTTATGCACCTTCTA
>CAYUVK010000124.1:0-1347 GCA_964448105.1 uncultured Ignavibacteriaceae bacterium | reverse complement strand
ACTCTGCGGTAAATAAAAAATTCATTCTATATAGTATTTATTTATGCACCTTCTAATTCCATCTTTTAAAATAGGAACATTAAAATTAATTAGTAATCCGATTTTACAATTCGATAGTTTCAAATAAGTTAAAATTTGTGCAGTATATATATCTGCTAAAGCTCTACCGATTTTGTTTCTATTACAACCTTTCGTTCAACTAATAAATCAATTCTATATCCACATTCCAAATGTACATTTTCATAAATTAAGGGCAATGCTTTTTCTTTTTCGACAAACATTCCATCATTCAGAAGTTCATATGCTAAACATTCTTTGTATGCACTTTCTAATAACCCAGGACCTAATGCTTTATGAACTTTAATAGCATTTTTAATAATAATTGCTGTAATTTGATTTATTTCCATTTTATCCCCCTCAATTAAAAATTAACCACAGAGAACCCGGAGAAGGCACAGAGATAACAGAGAAATTTTTCTCTACAAACTCTGCGGCTTCTCTGTTAACTCTGCGGTAAAAAAAGTTGCTGTTTAATTTTTAAAATCTTCCAGTTTTAATTTCTCTTTACAAAATTGCAGATCCGATTTTTCGTTTGAAGCAACTATAATTATATTTTCTTTACCTTCATTTTCAATAATCTGATATACCGATTCTTTCCCTTCGTCATCAAGATTTGATGTAGGTTCATCCAATAAAATTAATTTTGGCGAATGCATTAATGCAAAAATAAATTTCATCCTCTGCTTCATTCCGGATGAATAAGTTTTTAATAAATCATCTTTACGATTATATAAAAGGAATTTATTGAGAAGATGGTTTATTTTCTCTTTATTAAATTGAATATCTCTTATGTTTGCAAAATAATTTAAATTTTCCCATGCAGAAAATTCATCATAAAGTACCAAATATGGAGAAACAAATCCGATAAAGTTATGAAGTTTCTCCGATTCGATTGTTTTTTCATCATTCTTATAAATAATTTTTCCGGAAGTTGGAGAGTTTATACCGGCAATTATTTTAATTAAGGTAGATTTGCCGGAACCGTTTACCCCTGTTATTCCGAAAATAGAATTGGATGATAAGTCGAAATTTATATCATTAAAAATTAATCTTCTTCCGAAAGTCTTTTTTAATCCTTTAGCTTGAACAGAAAAATTACCCATGAATTTTGTTTGTATTGGCTGACTAAAAAGTTCAAAATGTCATTTCGACCGAAGGGAGAAATCTCCTTTTTGATGAGATTTCTCAGTCGAAGACTCCTTCGAAATGACAACAATCTTACTTTTAAGTCAACCTCACCATTATATTATGCGTATAAGCGAGCAAACTGCTCTGTCTACAATTAGT
>CAYUVK010000123.1:2008-14543 GCA_964448105.1 uncultured Ignavibacteriaceae bacterium | reverse complement strand
ATCCTGGGAATAGTTGTTCTGTCATCCTCATCAAAAAATTCATTTATATCCACAATTTCAAATCCATTCTTTTTCGCTGCTTGTGTAAAATCCGAAATGTTATGAGTATAACATTTTAGAACTTCGGTTCCCTTTTCTGTTTCAAATCTTGCTTTGGTTCCCAGGTATTGTTTAAATGGGTGTAGCTCTCCAATATAAATATATCCGCCGGGATTTATCACTTTTGCAGTTTCTTCAAAAATATGATCTAAATTTTCAATATGCTCAAGAACAAGGCTGAAGCTTACTAGATCATATTTTTCCTTTATAAAATTCCAATTATGTGTTATATCTGCCTGAATAAATTTAACACTTGCTGATTGTATTTTTTCTTTTGCTTTGGCAAGCATCTCTTCCGAAAGATCTACGTCTGTAATTTGTTTTGCTTTTGTTAAAAGCCATTCGGTGTTCTTTCCCGTTCCGCAGCCGATTTCCAGGCAGGTATCAAAATTGATATTTGCTAAAGTTTTCCTTAATGATTTTGCTTCAAGGTCACGGGTTTTGTTATCGTTGGAATCGTATTGTTTTGACCAGATATCGTAAGCCTTTTTTGTATCCATTATCCTAATTTAGTTACCATTTAGATCTTAAAATATAAGAATAAACATTATCAACTCTTGTTACTCATATCCTAAGAGTAATGATCATTAATGCACATTTAATTTTCTTCCATTACTCCACATTCCAATATTCCTAAGAATTGGCATTGAACAAGGTTAATATATACTGATTTTATTTCTGCTTTTCACGAAACCTTCTAACCTTTGCAAGATTTCCGCAGTCTTTCATATCACACCACTGTCTGCTTTTATTTTTACTTGTATCTAGAAAAAGCCAGCCGCAATTTTCCCCGGGGCACATTTTAATTCTTGAAAGAAGATCGGAGGATAAAAGCTCTGCTGCTGATTCGGCTATCATCCAGATTATATAATCCGGTTCAAGAGGATCTTTTGAAAATTGCCATTCGAATTTATGGTTAAGATAAACCAACTTTCGCCTCTCATTTGCCGCAGAATATTCCCGGTTTAATATTTGAATCATTCTTTCTTCCGGCTCTTTATTATTTATTACACTATATAATATTTTGAAGAGCGCTTCCCTTAATTCTATAGCTTTTTTAAAGACTGAATCAGTTTCTTTCTTTTTTGATGAATTTAAATCAATTAGTTTTTTTCTTTCGGATTCCGAGATAATTCCTGTCTCCTTACTCCAGGCGGCAAGATCATCGAAGGTTTCCAGTTTATCTTTTAAAATAATATTTTCAGGAAAAATTATGTTTTCCTGCTCTATCCTGCCACCCACGGAATTTACAAAATCCAGGCAAAGCTTGCCCCCGATAAATTTCCAGTTTTTTATCTCAATCATAACTATTTTAAAATTATTGTAACCGATAAAATTAATTTGACAGGTTACTTCAAAATTGCTATATTGTAACCGGTTATTTAAATATAATTGGTTACAACGAAACAATCAATTACTTTTAATGCAAAATAAGGTTAATTAATATCGATAAGGCTGTTGCATACTTAAAAAGAATTTCTTTCTTAAAAAAACAGGAGGCAAAATGATAACAAGAATTTGGCATGGAAAAACCAAAAAAGAAGATGCAGATATATATAGGCAATATGTATCTGACACCGGGATTAAAGAATACCAGAAAACAGATGGAAACCTTGATACTCAAATATGGCAAAAAGATGAAGACGGAATAACTCACATATGGACTGTAACCCACTGGAAGGATTTTGATTCAATTAAAAAATTTGCCGGAGATAATTTTCAAAAAGCAAAATATTATCCCGAAGATAAAAAATATCTCCTGGAATTTGAACCTGAAGTTGAACATTACAGAACGTTTACCTTTTCAAATAACAAGATTAAAAACTTAATTAGGCAGATTGAAGAATTATACGACGGTGACAATTGGACAGACGTAGGTTTCTTGAGTAAAATAAATTCAATTGAAGAAGAAAAAATATTTGTTCAGCCGTTCCCCGGAAAACACTCTGCAGCCGAAATACTATGGCATACCATCTACTGGAAAAAAGTAGTTCTTAAACGTATGGAAGGAGATTTTGAATTTGAGGAAAAAACAGAGAAGGAACAGAATTTTCTCTCTTTAGAATTATTGAAGCAGAAAGGATTAAAAAATTTACTGGCAAATTTAAAAGAGACAAATAATGAACTGGTTAATTTTCTAAGAGCAAAGATGGACGATTTTCTTGAAAATGAATATAAACCCGGCTATACATATAAATATATGGTTGAAGGTGTAATATCACATGATTATTATCATCTCGGTCAAATCGGTTATGTAATTTCTCTTTTAAAAAATAAAGAAATATTAGAAGTTAAATAAATAAACAATTAAAATAGTTGTTTGTGTTTATATTTTCTAATTAATCCCGGGATTAAGTCCCGGGGATATAAAAGCTCAAAACTTAAGTATAATTTTACCCGTCTTTGGAAGAATAGTCTTATCTTTTTTGTTAAGTATTACTTATTTCATTCGTCCCATACTTTCAAGTAATTTGAATTAAATAAAATTAGGATGCATTTATTTTGCATAATAATTAATTTAATTGTAAGTTCTTTCAATATTTTTGGGGGCTTAATTATCGAGAGGGAAACAAAATTTTTCAGAAAAAAAGGGAAAAATTATGAAGTACATTTATAATATATTCTTAAAATTTCATCTTGTTTCTTTTATTATTTTTTTGAGTATCCCTTATGAATTCGGACAGGAGAAGGGTCTTTTTATTGGCAAGTCAGGATATTTTGAAATGCCGGGGCTTAATGTACTTGTTTACAATAATACATTTCCCGAAGGGCATCAAGGGGGTGTTGAAATAATTCAGCACGGAGTTCGTGTAGCAACCAACGGTGAATTGAGATTGAGTCCTTCTCCCGGGCAATGGCAGCCCATACCAAAGCTGGGTGTTGGTTATGAAGCCAGGGGTGTAAGTCCGCAGGGTGTAGTCTTGAAAAGCCGTGTAATTGATACAGTTAATAATGAAATTAGTATGCCGTGCAGCTATCCCGACAGCAGTAGATCCCGGCAGGGATTTAATCCTATAATTTATCCTAATCTGCAGATTAAATATACTGTCCACGTTAAAGGTGTCGGGAAATCATTTATAATTACAGTTGATCTTGAAAAGCCGGTTCCTGACGAATGGGTTGGCAGAGTAGGTTATAACCTGGAATTATTCCCCGGCGATCTTTACGGTAAAACATATTTTATGGATAATACAAGCGGAATATTTCCAAGGCAGGCAAACGGACCCACTTATTTTAACACGGAAAACGAAGCTGAGGCAGAACCATTGGCAGAAGGAAACAGGTTAGTTGTTGCCGCGGAAAGCGATTTGCTGAGAATGGTTATTGAAAGTCCGGGTGCCAAAATGCAACTGCTTGACGGAAGTCTTAAACATAATAATGGCTGGTTTACAGTCCGTTCTTTAATCCCTGCGGGTGCAGTAAAAGGAGCCATAGAATGGAAGATATCACCCAATGTAATCGATGGATGGATTAACAAACCGGTTGTACATATCAGCCAGGTCGGTTATCATCCGGATCAAGCCAAAACAGCTTTTATTGAATTAGATAAAAAAGATAAAAACCTTCTTAAAACATCTTTAATGAAGCTTGAAAGTAACGGCAGCTACAAATTAATTAAAGAAGAAATTCCTGAAAGGTGGGGACAATATTTAAGGTATCAATATGCCAAATTTGATTTTTCGGAGGTTAAAGATGAAGGAATGTATATAGTTAAACATGGTGATTTCACAACAAATATTTTCTGTATAAATAAAGATATTTATAAACGTCATGTCTGGCAGCCGACTTTGGAATACTTTATACCGGTACAAATGTGCCATATGCAAGTTAATCAAAAATACCGTGTTTGGCATGGACTCTGCCATATGGATGATGCCTTAATGGCTCCACTGGATATACGTCATTTCGATGGATATAATAATGAAAAAGAAATCTCCACTCTATCAAAATATAATTCTCTTGAACATGTTCCCGGTCTGAATGTTGGAGGCTGGCACGATGCAGGGGACTATGATTTAAGGGTTGAATCCCAGGCGGAGACTGTGTTAGCCCTTGCTTATACATATGAAGAGTTCGGAATAAATTATGACGAAACATTAATTGATCAGAATAATCATTTTGTTGAACTTTTCCAGCCTGACGGGAAAGCCGATATACTGCAGCAGGTAGAACATGGTGTTCTTGCAATATTATCAGGGTACCGTCAAATGGGTACTTTATATAGGGGAATAATTGTTCCTACTTTAAGACAATATGTTCATCTTGGAGATGCTTCAACTCAAACGGACAGTAAGGTATGCAATGATACTGAAATGCTTTCCCAAGCTTCAAAAATTAATGAGTTATGGTATAAAAAAATAGCCAACCGTTACTCTAATATATTTGATCCCGAACTAAATCATGATGAAGTTGAATTGGTTGTTCCGGGTCTGGATGATCGCCTGGTATTTATGGAGGATAACCCGATGTGGCAGTTAAGCGGTGCAGCCGGTTTAGCGGCTGCTTCACGCGTCTTAAAAGATTACAATCCTCAATTATCAAAAGAATGTATTGATGCTGCAGAAGATTTGTGGCAAAAGAATAAAGATGGAAAAGGTAGGTGGCGGGTTAATTCCCAAAAGATGGAAACACTTGTTGAGTTGATTCTTGCTACGGATAAAGATGAATATAAAAAAGCCTTATGTAAATTTGCACCGGATGTTAGAAATAGTTTTGGATGGATAGGCTGGTCATTGGGCGGTGTTTTAGACCGCATGAATTGTAATGATTTTAAAGATTCGGTTAATGAAGCTGCGGCAGTATTCAAACCTATCCAGGATAAAATGCTGGGGCAGTCGCCGTTTGGTTCACCGCTGTCTCATGCCGAATATATAGCTTTCCGCCAGTATTTCTTGTATAAATATTGGCCTGATATTTATCCTGCGGACAATTTGTACAATATTATTAATTATTTGCTGGGATGCAAGCCGGGAAATACAACCAGCAGTCTTGTTTCCGGCGTTGGTGCTAATTCACCTACAATTGCATATGGTACAAATAGGGCTGATTGGAGCTATATCCCCGGAGGAACCTTCTGGAATGCAGTTAATTTAGTTAGTCCCGATTTTGCCGAAGACAAAGTATGGCCTTTCTTATGGCAGGAAAGAGAATATATCATCACAGCTCCCTGTTACTATATGTTTGCCGTGCTTGGAGCTGAAAAAATTCTTGAAGGAAAATAAAGAATAATGTAAATAAATTAAGAAGGCTGTTCAAATCAGAGCAGCCTTTTTAGTGTTGGAGCGATTAGCTTATTAAACAATTAAAGGGAGAAACCTGTCTAGAAAGTTTTTATAATATTTTGAATATTATTTTTCCTGAAACTAAGCGTATTTAAAAACGTCTAACCAATTAAATTAAATTTCATCTATTGAAGCGGATCAGATTTTGGTTTATTCTTGCCGGTCAATGTATTTATTGGGTTATTCACAATTACTTGATTGGAAAAATATGAATTAAGGCAAGAGCAATTTTAAGATTTTAAATGATAATGCTTTCATATTTTTACAGCTTTTTTATTGTTAAATTAAACCTTTATAAATAGAATATAATCCCAAATATTTTAATGTTATTTTAAATTTTAATAAGGTGGAGAATGAAATTTGAATGGAAAGGAATTTTTCCCGCTGCTACTACTCAGTTTACGGATGATGATAATCTCGACCTGGAAATGTTTGTAAAAAATATTAAAGCACAGATTAATGCCGGGATTAATGGAATTGTAATAGGGGGTTCGCTCGGAGAAGCAAGCACATTAACCCCGGAGGAAAAATCGGTTTTGGTAAAAGAAACAGTGAAAATTTCTGATGGAAGAATTCCTGTAATTATGAATATTTCCGAACAATCTACAAAGCAGGCAATACTTTCTGCTGCAATGGCAAAAGAAGATGGAGCCGATGGTTTAATGCTTCTTCCCCCTATGAAGTACAAGGCAACCGATTACGAAACGGTTGAGTACTTTAAGGCCGTTGCAAATTCAACTTCCCTTCCTATTATGATTTACAATAATCCTGTTGATTATAAAATTGAAGTCAAACTCGATATGTTCGAAAAACTTTTGGAATGTGAGAATATAATTGCTGTAAAAGACTCAACACGGGATATACATAATGTAACCAGAATGATAAACAGGTTTGGCGATAGATTTAATATTTTAACCGGAGTAGATCCATTAGGTATGGAAAGTTTGCTGATGGGTGCAGATGGTTGGGTAGCCGGATTGGTTTGTGCTTTTCCGTGTGAGACTGTTGCCATTTATAGATTAATAAAAGTCGGAAGAATTAATGAAGCATTAAAAATTTACAGGTGGTTTCTGCCTCTGCTTGAACTGGATGTGAGTCCGCAGCTGGTTCAAAATATTAAATTGGCAGAAGCTGCAACTGGGATGGGAACAGAAAATGTCCGTATGCCAAGACTGCCTTTAATTGGTAAAGAAAGAGAACGGGTGCAAAAAATAATTGATAACGCAATGAAAACAAGACCCAAAGTGCCGGATTATTTGAGTATAAAAGTCTAGAAAATAAAAAATCTCAAGTGCTTTATCTTAAATTGTTTAACTAGTGATTAAACAGGAAAAATTATGAGTATAAAAACTTTCTTTTGTATTGATGCTCATACCGCCGGTAATCCGGTACGTTTAGTTGCCGGAGGAGGACCTATACTGGAAGGCAAAAATATGAGCGAAAAAAGATTGGATTTTTTAAAAAGGTACGACTGGATAAGAAAAGGATTAATGTTTGAACCTCGCGGCTCCGATATAATGTCGGGCAGTATTTTGTACCCGCCTCATGATCTGCAAAATGATATTGCAATTTTATTCATTGAAACTAGCGGCTGCCTGCCTATGTGCGGACACGGAACTATAGGTACTGTAACTGCCGGAATTGAACAAGGCTTAATAACACCCAAATCGCCTGGCAAACTTAGACTTGAGGTACCTGCAGGCTTAGTTTCAGTAGAATATAAACAGGTTGGGAATAAAGTTACATCCGTTAAATTTACAAATGTACCTGCATATTTAGCCGCTACCGATTTAGAAATCGAATGCCCCGATCTCGGGATATTAAAAGTTGATGTTTCATTCGGCGGCAACTACTATGCAATTATTGACGTTCAAAAAAACTTTCCGGGCTTAGAGAATTTTGAAACAGCACAATTAATAAATTGGGGGCGCGCAATCAGAAAATCAATTAGAGAAAAACATAATTTTGTTCATCCCGAAAACTCTAGTATTTCTGGATTGAGTCATGTCTTATGGACTGGAAAAACAATTGACCCGAATGCATCAGCACGAAATGCTGTACTCTACGGCGAGAAAGCAATAGACCGTTCTCCGTGCGGCACCGGTACATCTGCACGAATGGCTCAATGGTTTGCTAAGGGAAAATTAAAAGTCGGAGAACCTTTCATACATGAAAGTATCATCGGGACTAAATTTACCGGAAAAGTCGAAAACACTGCAAAGATTGGTAATTTCCAGGGAATAATTCCAAGTATTGAAGGATCAGCAAGAGTTATTGGATACAACAATATTATTATCGACGACGAAGACGATTTTCCGGAAGGTTTTCAATTAATTTAAAACTGGAAGACAATGAGCAGAGTGGTTGTTGTTGGCGGTGGAATTGTCGGCCTAATGAGTGCATATTACCTCAATAAATCAGGGCACGAAGTAACTATTGTAGATAAATATAATTTCACTAAAAGCTGTTCATATGGAAATGCAGGGATGATTGTACCGAGTCATATAATCCCGCTTGCTGCACCTGGAATGATTTCAATGGGTTTAAAATGGATGTTTAACCCGGGCAGTCCGTTTGGTTTTAAACCTTCTTTCAATAAAGATTTAATTTCATGGCTCTGGAAATTTTATAAATCTTCTAGTAAAAATCATGTTGATAAATCTAAAATTTCTTTACGTGATTTTAATTTACTTAGTAAAGAATTATACCAGGAGTTGTCTGAAAGTTTCGATTTTAATTTAAAGAACACCGGCATTCTCCAAATGTTTAAAACCGAAGAAGGCGGGAAGAATGAAATTGAAACAGCAGAAGAAGCAAATCGTCTAGGGCTTGATGTTGAGATACTAAGCGGAAAAGAAGTTCAACAAATTGAACAAATTGAAGTTGATGTTGCCGGTGCAGTCTATTTTAAATGTGACTCACATATTTATCCCGGTAAACTTATAAACGCGTTGCTTGAATATTTCAAAAAAAATAATTTGAAGATTTATTACGATAGTGAAATAACAAACTTTGAATTGAATAACGGTAAAATTTATGCAGCTTTAACATCGACCCAAAAGTTTGAAGCTGATTATTTTGTCCTTGCTGCCGGAATGTGGTCCGGTAAATTAAGCAGGAAATTAAACATTAATCTGCCGATTCAATCGGGTAAAGGATACAGCATAACAATAAAAGATTTTAAAAATCCTCCCCGCTACCCGTCTTTGCTATTGGAAACAAGAGCTGCTGTTACACCAATGGGGAATGATCTGCGGTTAGCAGGCACTATGGAAATTGGCTCAAACGATGATGAGATTAATATCAGAAGGGTAAAATGGTACTTAACCAAAATAAAAGATTATTATCCCGGAATAGATCCCGCAGTACCGGAAAAAAAAGATATCTGGTCTGGGCATAGGCCCTGTTCACCGGACGGGCTGCCGTATATAGGGAGATCTAAAAATTTTGATAACCTTGTATTTGCTGCAGGACACGCAATGATGGGGCTAAGTCTCGGCCCGGCTTCGGGTAAAATTGTGCAGGAAATTATTGATAATGAAAAAATATCTTTAAACATAACACCGTTTAAACCGGAAAGATATAATTAATACTTTCGTTCTTAAATTATGCACAAATTGGAAAATATATTACAAGATTACAAGATTGAAAGTGTTCTCTGTGGTAAAAATATTTGCATTATTTGAATTTCTTATTCATAAAAAATAAGTTTCACATATTGAACAATTAAAGGGAGCAGTTTGACTACTAAAAGGGTTACAGCGGGAATGCTTTTCATCATAGTTTTTATTCTTCTTTATATTACATCCTATCCCACTATTGGCTGGTGGGACAGCAGCGAATACGCTTCAAATGCATTCAACCTAAGCATACCAAGTCCAGGAGGTTCAATTCTTTTTGTTTTGCTGGGAAAAATTTTTATCACTTTGTTCTTTTTTCTCCCTGCAATAAAAGCAGTAACTCTTGTAAGTATAATTTCAGCAAGCCTAGCTTCGGTTTTTGCATATTATTCTCTATTAATAATTTTTGATAACCTCCCTATACAACTCTCTGATGCAGTAAAAATTTTAACATCATTTGTTACTGCTCTTTCAATCCCCTTTTTATACAGTATTTGGAGTGAATCAATTGTATCAAGAATTTATGTGCTGGGGTTATTGTTAACCGGAATTCTTGTTTATTGTTCAGTCAGAATTTGGTTTACTTCAGATCAAAAAGAAAAAACGAAACTTATTTATTTGATCGTATTTACACTAGGAATAGATTTTACTGCTCACCGTTTGAATACACCCTTCATTCCCGTTGTTTTACTATTGCTTCTCTTTCCATTAAGGAAAGAATTAAAACGGGTCAGGTTCTGGTTTATTCTTATAGGTTTGTACTTATTAGGATTTTCGCTTAATCTTTTTGTATTAATTCGTTCACAGTATCATCCTGCTTTTGCGCTGGATGATGTTCAAAATTTCTCACAATTATTTACCTGGATAAATATGGGACGGTTCGGCGAATCGAACTTCTCAATTATTTTTAACCGGAGGGGACCGTTCTGGAGCTATCAGGTAGACCATATGTACCTTCGTTATTTCGGATGGAATTTTTTAGGAACCCAAGGGAGCGGAACGATATTCAATCAAATTTATTTTTCTTATATACCATTATTATTAGGAATTATAGGTTTCATTTATTCTTTAATTAAAAAATTTAAAGTCTGGATATTAATCTTTATTACATTCTTCTTCTTCTCATTCGGTTTGATTGTTTATTCGAATACGAGGGAAGGCTTTGAGTTTATAAGAGAGATTGATCGTCTTTTTATACCTTCATTTTTTGTTTTTGTTCTCTGGGTTGGAATCGGGTTATACTTTTTAACAAGCTTAATTAATAAACTGCTGTTAAAAATAAATCTTGCACAGAAAAGTGCAGCAATTATTTTTTCCTTACTCGGTTTTTTAATCCTGCCGTTAAATATTATTGTTACAAATTGGTTTAAGTGTGATAGAAGCGGATACTATTTTCCTAACGATTTTGCATATAATTTACTTGCAGGCTGCAGGAAGAATGCTATGTTATTTACTAATGGAGATAATGATACATTTCCTCCCTGGTATTTACAAAGTGTTGAAGGTATCCGCCCCGATGTTGCGGTAATAAATTTAAGCCTGTTAAACACCAACTATTATGTTGAACAATTACAAAGGGAATATAAATTATTCCCGGTTGATTCCGATATATTAAACCCTGAAAAGTTTATACCTTCCCGTATTGATTCAGCTGTTTCTATAAAAATAGTTTTCAAAGACTCATTTTTAGAAGATAAAGAAGACACGATTAAAACAGATTACGGAGGGAGAAATTTCGGAAAAGTCAAAGGATTGCTTCCGCAGGATAAAGCGTTGATTACATTACTTGAAACAAATTGCAGGGAAAGACCCGCATACTTCTCAATAACAGTCGATACAGGCAGTATGGTCGGATTGTCTTCTTATTTAAGTAATGCAGGAATGATCCAACAGTTAGTACCGGTTAAAGGGGATTCAATTTTACCACAGCAATTGGAAGATAACCTGCTTAAAAAGTATCGTTATAGAAATTTCAATAACCCGGATGTTTATACCAGCCGAACGACAAATAATCTATTTAACAATTATAGGCATTTATTCATTCAATTAGCACAGTATTATTTGAATAAAGGGGATAAAGAAAAAGCAAAAGAAATTTTTAATGTAATGCAGTCAAAACTTCCGGAGTGGAGATTTAGTGAAGAGCGGAATAGGGATGTGCGGGAGATTGAGAAGGAATTGGAGGAGTAGCAAGTACTTAAGAATAAGAAGGATTATTTGTTTTGAAATAGAAAGGTCTTATATTTGTTCATTGGTAATGAACAATAGTGTTCATTAGGAATGAATGAGGACAAAATCTATGATCTTAAAAGAAACACTTGCTCAAACAGTTAAAAACCAAAAAGAAATAATTCTTGAAGCTGAAAAAGGAATCCTGAGAGAGGTCCTGGAGGAGATAAAATTTACCCCAGGTTTTGCTTTAGTTATATCCGGAATTCGCCGAGCAGGTAAAAGCACCTTACTCCGTCAAATAATAGGTAACATAAAAGAATTTTACTACCTGAATTTTGAGGATGTAAGAATATTCGGATTTGATGTTAAAGATTTCAAAAGATTAGATGATATATTCTTTTCAGAAGGTAATTATGATCTCTATTTGTTTGATGAACTGCAAAATGTAAATGATTGGGAAAGATATATCCGGACATTGCTTGACAGGAAAAAGAAAATTGTTGTAACGGGCTCAAACGCTTCCCTGCTTAGCAAAGAGCTTGGTTCAAAACTTACTGGCAGGCACTTGAGATATGAACTGTATCCATTCTCATTCAAGGAATTTCTTTCTTTTTATAGACTAAAACCATCGCTGCAAAATTTTGAAGAATACCTGTATAAAGGGGGTATGCCGGAATATCTTAAACAAAATAATGATATGATTCTGCAGGAATTATTCAATGATATAATTGCAAGAGACATCACGGTTAGATATAATCTGAGGAATCCAAAACTGGTTAAAGAGCTTGCATTATATCTTCTGTCCAATATTGGAAAGGAATTCAGTTTCCAGAAGTTGAGAAAAATGTATGACCTTGGGAGCGTTAACACTGTTATTTCTCTAATCGGATATTATGAAGATAGTTACCTTTTATTTACTGTTCCCCGGTTTGATTTTTCGTTCAAGAAACAGCTTGTTAATTCAAAAAAGGTTTATGCAATAGATAGCGGATTGATCCGGGCTAACTCTGTTTCATTCTCGCAGGATAAAGGAAGGATGCTTGAAAATATTGTATTCATCAATCTTAAAAGACTAGGCAGGGAAGTTTTTTATTTTAAAAAGAATAATGAATGCGATTTTATATCCAGGGATGCGAAGAAAAATCTCGAATTGTTCCAGGTTTGCTTTGAATTGAATGAAGATAATAAAGACCGTGAAATAAACGGAATGCTTGATGCAATGGAATACACAAAGTTAAATACCGGGACAATCTTAACTTTAAATCAGGATGATGAACTGAGGTTCGATAAAAAAATCATAACTGTAAAACCTGTGCGGGAGTGGCTGCTTAAACCGGAATAACAATATAAAACCTCTACCAA
>CAYUVK010000123.1:770-1998 GCA_964448105.1 uncultured Ignavibacteriaceae bacterium | reverse complement strand
GTTATGGAAGAAAAACTGCCGGAGTGGAGATTTAGTGAAGAGCAGAATAGGATGATGTTGACTTTTAAGGAGAAATTAAAAAGTCGCTAAATCATCATTTGTAAATTTTTGTAATTCGAGTGGTTTTAGAAATTCTCTTAATTGCTTAAAATATATAACTTTTATTTCTTTGGGTGTATACACTATTTTATCTATCCATGCAACAACATCATAAAAATATGTCTTTTTGTTAGTATATGAATCCAGTAGTCTTTTTAATTTATTTTCAGTTAATAAAGTAACTAGTATTGCTAAAGATTTTATTCTTATTTCATCATTCTTACTTAATAATAAAGATTCAAAAAACTTTCTTTTAGAAACTGATTTTATCGTATCATAATAATCTATTGCAATCGATAATACATCAGTATCTTTAGATTTTAGTAAAGTGTTTATTATACCTCTTGAACCAGGAGAAATTGAAAGAGTAGTTTTTATTAAATTCATTTTTTTAGTTATAGATATATTTTGTTCCTTAAGCTTTTCAAGCAAATATTCTGCATCTTTATGTTTGCCATATTTTGAAAAGACTTTCAAACAAATTTCATCTGCCATTCCGTATTGTGTTTTATTAAAATATTTTTTAGCATATTTTAAATCGGTTCTAGTACCATTAAAATATATCCCTTTTAATCCAGCTTCAATATAATTACTCTTTATGTAATCAATTGTATCCGTTTTCATTTTATTTATTATTGACTCAACTGCAGCAGCACCATATTTCTGTTCTAATTTTTTATTAGACTCTATTTGAAGCAAATAAAAGTCATTGTCTAAATCGGTTCTCAATCTTGATTTGAATTTATCAAAGTGATTTACACTTAATATTTCATAAACAATGTCTCCTTTTGTATCGTACCAAAAATATTTATCTTTTATTTGATCGTAAGTTTTCAATAAGTAATATTTTTTAAATATAAATGTTTTAAAATGAATAATATCTTTTGATATTTCTTCAATTAATGACTCTTCAATATTTTCTCCTAAATCTATTAGTTTTGATGCTGCAAATCTTCGAATAAATATATTTTTATCAAATAAAAAATTATTTAATAATTCTTTTGAAAGCTGGGCTCGGTTAAATAATTCCTCAAGAATTATTTCTCTCAATATCATATCAGTTATTTTTATGAAGTTTTGAAGTGTTTCAGTTTTATCGTATTCAATATTTTCTTCTATTAAATATTTA
>CAYUVK010000123.1:0-760 GCA_964448105.1 uncultured Ignavibacteriaceae bacterium | reverse complement strand
TCGGCAACAATCGAAAGCTCGACATAAAGCTCGACAAATAGCTCGGTTGTCATTTCCTTCGGCTTCTCGGTTTTCTCGGCGAAAACAGCACACAAAATACCGATGATTATTATTAGGAATATCAACTGCTTCATCATATAATCCCTCCATTTTACATGCAATATCATCATATAATTTTCTTCTATTAAATATTTACGTTTATCTTTGGGAAAATCTGAATTCATTATTAATGAGTTAAATTCCTCATCGGGATTTTTTTTGAAATTTATTTTTGAAGAAATGAATAAAATTTCCTTATAAAAATCAGAATTTACAGAAGTTATTTGTGTAGCAATATTTCTAAGAGCAATAAAAAAGTTTTGATATTTAGAAATATTTAATTTTTTTATTATATCAATCCTATAAGGATTGTTTCGGTCCTTAATCAAGAAGAGTAATTTTTCATCTGAAATTTGTTCTTCTAAATTATTTAATATAGTAAAGGAATTATACCTAATAGAATAATTACTATCAGATAGCATGCAACTTTCTAATAATTTGCTTATTAAAGTATCTTCTGAATCCTTAAACCAATACCATCCAGGTCTATATGATAAATTATCTAACATAGAATTAAATAAATAATTTTTTTCATCTTGAGATAGTTTCCAATTCTTTCTATTCGAAAAGAAAATGTTAATATCATGATTACTGAGGAAGTCTGTATCATAAACTTGGGAATACCACGTTTTAGCTAATAACATTAATCGGGCTCTCTCCC
>CAYUVK010000122.1:0-15073 GCA_964448105.1 uncultured Ignavibacteriaceae bacterium | reverse complement strand
ATCACTCCTTGGGGCGGAATGATTTTGATGAAAAAGTTGATTGAGAAGACAAAGAAAATTTCAATTCGGATTGGAGATTTCTTTCTGCCTGAACAAAATCTGTATAAATTTCGACTCATCCTTCGGTCTGAATATTTGTATCAATTCCCATGCTTTATCGTAAGCCTCAATCCTTTGCTGCAGCATTTTAATTCTTTTTTCAATTGACCAAACTTCATCCTCCGGTTCCCATCTGAAAGATTCAACTTTGAAATTAAACAGTCTCTTTTTACCATTAATTTTTACTTCAATTTCAGCGATCTGCTTATCCAGGAAGTCGGGTAATGGAATGCTAATCTCTTTCATTTTAGATCCCTTTCGTTAAAAAGTTTGAAGCATAGCGCAAAGAGTAAAGCGCATAGCAAATAATTAAATTATATTTTTTTGAACTTTTATTTTTCATTTACAAAAACACTTTTCGCTTATTCATATTTCAAAGATTTTACCGGGTTTGCAGTTGCCGTTTTTATTGCCTGAAAGATTACTGTTAATAATGCAATTGTAAAAGCTATTCCGCCGGATAAAACAAATATCCACCAGCTTATATCAATCTTGTATGCAAAATTTTGGAGCCATTTATTCATAAAATAGTATGCTGCAGGCCATGCAATTATGTTTGCAACTAAAATCCATTTCAGAAAATCAGCTGATAAATTTAGAACAACTCTGCTGACAGATGCTCCCAATACTTTTCGTATCCCGATCTCCTTTGTTCTTTGCTCAATCACAAATGAAGAAAGACCAAACAATCCAAGCGCAGCTATTATGATTGCAATAACAGCAAAAGTTGAAAATATCTGTTGCATCTTTTCTTCGCTTATATACAAAGCAGCAAATTTATCATCAAGAAAACTAAAATTTAGCTGACCTGCCGGAGAAAAAGCGTCCCATTTAATTCTCAGGTCTTTTAAAAAATCCGGCACATCGGAAGTTTGAATTTTTATTAGAAGTCCTCCGAAATTATTTCCAAGCATCATCATTAACGGAGCAACTTCCTGCTTTGCGGACATATAATTAAAGTCATCAGCAACACCGATTATTTTAAATTTCTTTTTACCTGAACGTACAATGATTTTTCCGATCGGATTTGTTTTATCCCACCCTAATTCCCGTACTGCTGTTTCATTAATTATTACACCTGCTGAATCGGCTGGAAAATCTTTTGAAAAATTTCTTCCCTGTTTAATATGTATTCCTAATGTATTTATAAAGTCGTAATCGACATGATAAATATTCGAATGAATTTCAGGACCGTGGGAAGAATTATTTTTTGCATAAATTTCTGTTCCATCCATTAAAGGATCTCCTGGAACAGTCCAGGTAATACTGGCAGATACCACCCGAGTATCCTGCATTATCTGTTGTTTGAATGCTGACTGTTTATTACCGAGCAGTTGTCCGTCGGAGATGAATAAAACCTGGTCTTTATTAAAGCCCAATTTTTTGTTTTGCATATAGACCAATTGTTTATAAACGATGATTGTTGCAACAATCAGTCCGATTGATACAAAAAATTGGAATATGATTAGTGAACTTCTTAATAAATTTTTTCTGTCTTTTATTTTTGTTCCTTTTAAAACCTGGATTGGATTAAATGACGATAAAAAGAAAGCCGGATAAATTCCTGCCATTATTCCAACAAGAATTACAAGCGCAAAAATGAAAAGAATAATTTGATAATTGATAAAATAATTGAAGCTTATATGTTTGCCGGCAAGCTGGTTGAAATAGGGGAGCAGTTCAATTATTATGAGTAATGCCAATATAAGAGAAAAGAAACTAAGCAAGACAGATTCGGAAAGAAGTTGTTTTATAAGCTGAAATTTTTTAGATCCCAAAACTTTTCTTACACCTATTTCCCTGGCTTTTTTATCAGAACGTGCAGTTGAAAGGTTTGTAAAATTGATACATGCAAGCAATAAAATGAATACTGCCAGGATAGAAAAGATATATACATACTGTATATCGCCGTTGGGTTCGAGTTCATATTTTGTATGTGAATAAAGGTGGATATCGGTAAGCGGAACCAATGAAAAACGAAATGTATTTACTGTTTTTAAAGCATCTTCATAGCTTACACCCATATCATTTTGGACTTCCGGCGCTATATATTTTTTTACAAGCTGAGGGAATTTTTTTTCTAATTTTTTGGGATCTGCATTTTTATTTAAAAGAAAGTACGTATAAAACCCAAGGTTGCTCCATGTAGCCTTTGAAATATGCAAAGTGGAAAGGCTTAAAAATGCATCAAAGTGAAAATGTGATTTATTAGGTATTTTATCATAAATTCCGGTTATTTTATAAACTTTATTATGAAGTCCGATTATTAATGATTTGCCGACAGGGTTATCATTCCCAAAATATTTTTTTGCAAATTCTTTTGAGATAACTATGCAGTTAGGCAGAACCAGCGCATTTTTTATATTTCCTTCAATAAGAGGAATAGAAAACATTTGAAGGAAGTTGGAATCTGCAAAAGCTAATTTGTCTTCCTTAAATTGCCTATCATTATATTTAACAAAAAAAGTTGCAGGGGAAAACCTTGCAGATGCCTTTATTTCCGGAAATACTTCCTTCATTCCTTCACCAACTGCTGCATCAACATTTGTATAAACTGCAGTATTGCCGTTGCCTTTAACAGATAAATTTACCCGGTAAATATCCTTTGAATTAACAGGATACCTATCATAACTCAACTCATCATAAACATAAGCAGAAATTAAAAGGAAGCATGTAAAGCCGATTGCTAATCCAAAGATATTAATAAATGAAAAAATTTTACTTCTAATAAAATTTCGCCACGCTGTCTTTAAATAATTTTTTAGCATGGATATTCCTTATTATTCATATCTTAAGGATTTTATAGGGTTTAATAATGCTGCTTTAATTGCCTGGAAACTAACGGAAACAGCTGCAACTGCAAAAGCGATCAATCCTGATACAATAAACATCCACCATACCATATCAATATGGTAGGCAAAGCTTCCCAGCCATTTATTCAGAATAAAATATGCTACCGGCCATGCAAAGATATTTGCAAGCAAAACATATTTGGTAAATTCTTTTGATAGTAATAAGACTATTCCCGTAACTTTAGCTCCAAGTACTTTTCGAACGCCGACTTCTTTAGTACGTTGTTCAGCAGTAAACGAAGCCAAGCCAAACATTCCGAGACATGCTATAAACAATGCAAGAAAACTAAAGGTATTTATTACTTTACTGATTTTTTGATCCGACTGGTACAAATTATTAATTTGTTCATCGAGGAATGTGTATTCAAAAGGATATTCTGGAGCAATTTTATCCCATGTTTGCTCGAGCGATTTTATGGTGTTACTTATTTCTCCGGGTTTAATTCTGACAAGCAATTCTTTAATCTCAGACGGATCATAATAAATTATAAGCGGAGATATTTGCGAATGAAGAGAAGAAAAATTAAAATCTTTAATTACCCCTATTATTTTAAAATTTAAAACTTTTTTTCCCAGTGGAGAATTCATATCCATTGCACGTACTGCCGCCTGGTTTATAATGCAGCCGTTAGCAGTATCCGAACTGAATTTCTTTGAAAAAAATCTTCCCTTTATCATATTAATTTGCATAGTCTTTGCAAAATCCTGATCTGCAGTTAACCTGTAAATTAAAAACTGGTTATTTG
This sequence comes from uncultured Ignavibacteriaceae bacterium, assembly GCA_964448105.1. GTDB lineage: Bacteria > Bacteroidota > Ignavibacteria > Ignavibacteriales > Ignavibacteriaceae > CAVQBP01. The sequence continues at coordinate 11,376 of CAYUVK010000122.1, read as the reverse complement.
ATTCTTTCCCTTCCCAGTCATCTACATCGGTTGAGCTTAATACTCCGGAAGGGGGATAGGAAACACCGGATATGCCGATTACCTGCCGGTTTTTGCTTAGTTCATTTTTAATCAGGTCAACTTTTTTATTTAGTTTACCCTGCAGATTAATACAAAGTACATGTTCCTTATTGAATCCCAAATTCTTATTCTGTATAAAATGTAATTGCCGGTTTACTACAACGGTTCCTATAATGAGTATGATAGTTAATGCAAATTGAAAAGTAACGAGCGGTTTGCGAAAGTTTTTATTTCCGGCTCCGGAATTAAACTTTCCTTTCAGAACTTTAACAGGTTTAAATGCTGATAAAAACAAAGCAGGATAAATTCCCGAAATTATGCCGGTGAAAACTGCAATTTCCAGCGTTAGAAATAACAGTTCCAGGTTGTTTTGTAATTTAAATGTTAATTCTTTGCCAGAAAGGGAATTAAATGCAGGCAGAAGATCATATACAAGAATTATTGAAATTATAAGAGATATCAATGCGTATATAATTGATTCCAGGAAGAATTGGATAATAATTTCTTTTCTTGAAGCACCTACAACTTTTCTCATGCCGATCTCTTTAGCGCGATTGCTCAATCGTGCTGTCGAGAGGTTTATGAAATTTATACATGCAAGTAATAAGATTAATAATGCAATAATTGAAAAAAGATAAATCTGTGTAATATCACCTGTACCGCCGATACCCCAAATATTGTTTGAGTACAGATGAATATCGGTAATTGGTTGTAAAGAAATTGTAATATTAATATCTTTTTGATTTTGTATGATTGTATTGGATATTTTTTTTGAGACATTATGGAAATCGGCGTTTTTATCCAGCAAAACATAAGTTGTATGAGCAAAACTTTCCCATCCCTCAAGTGTATAGCCAAAATCTTTAATTGCATCAAACGGGAGTAAAAAATCGATCTTCAAATGAGAATTTGAAGCGATATTATTAATTACACCTGTAACTTCGAAATTAAAATGATTATTTAATTTTATAACTTTACCTATCGGATTAGAATTGCCAAAATATTTTTCAGCAGTCTCTTTGGTAATAACAATTGATAATAAATTAGATAAGGCTTTATCCTCATTTCCTTTTAAAAAATGGATTGAGAACATTTTCAAGAAAGAAGGATCAACAAACATTAAATTATCTTCAGTAAACCTTTTGTCTTTATATTGCAGCACAGAATTTTTAACCGTTCTCAATCTTGCCGCATCTATAATTTCGGGATATTCATTAACTAGTGTTTTGGCAAGTGAGGGTGGATTCATACTAAAAACAGATTCCTCACCGTTTGAATATTTTTCAGAGTCAATTACACGGTAAAGTCTTTTTGCGTTTGGAAAAAATCTGTCGTAACTCAATTCATCCTGCACCCATAAAAGTATCAGCAGAGTACAAGCCATACCGACAGCTAATCCTAAAATATTTATAAAAGAAAAGCCTTTATGTTTCTTCAAATTCCTAAAAGTGATATTTAAATAATTTTTGAGCATTCGTTTTCCTGGTTATTCATATCTTAAAGATTTAACGGGGTTTGCAGTTGCCGCTTTAATTGCTTGAAAGCTTACTGTTGCTAATGCAATCAGTAAAGCAATCCCGCCGGCTAAAACGAACATCCACCAGCTTATATCAATTCTGTACGCAAAGTTTTGAAGCCATTTATTCATAAAGTAATATGCTGTTGGCCAGGCAACTAAATTAGAAATCAAAACTAATTTTGTATATTCATTTGAAAGAAGGAAAACAATTTCCGGAATAGATGCCCCTAAGACTTTCCTAATCCCGATCTCTTTAATTCTTTGCTCCATACTAAATGCAGCTAGTCCAAGTAAACCAAGACAGGCAACAAAAATTACAAGGATCGAAAATGTTGTAGCAATATTGCCTGTCCTTTGATCTAAGAGATATAAATTCTGAAGATCTTGATCAAGAAAACTGTAATCTAAATTTTCATCACCAGCATATTTTCCCCAGCATCTTTCAAGAAAAGAAATAGTACCGCGATAATCCCGGGGCTTTATTCTAATTGATAAATATTGTCCATTACCCTGCGATTTATAATGAAAAATTACCAAGGGAAAAACTTCATTATGAAGGGATGAAAAATTAAAATCTTTAATAATTCCAATTATTTGCCAGTTGGGTTTATTTGAAAGATTTGTTAAATATTTCCCTTCTAATTTTTTTATTCCAAACTTTTTTGCCGCAGATTCATTAATAACAACTGCTGTCGAATCGGATGGATGTGCATTGGAAAAATATCTTCCTGCCACCATTTTCATCTTATAGGTTTTTTGAAAGTTAAAGTCACAATAAATGTAATTTAAATTCTCAAATTGAAAACTCGAAGCACCCTTTAATTTGAATGAACTTAAACTTACGCCCTGCTGGTCGCCTGGAATCGCTCCGGAATTACTTAAGCTTATTACATTGGAATTATTCAATACATCATGTTCAAATGAATCTATTTTCTTCCCGATATCCCAAGTGTTGTCAATTATAATAACCTGTTCTTTGTTGAAGCCGAGGTCCTTTTCCTGGATGAATTTTAGTTGATTGTATATAACTAACGTGCTGATTACGAGCAGTATGGAAACGGAAAATTGAAATATTACCAAGCCGCTTCTAAGGATTGCTCTCCGGCTTCCTTTTTTTACATTTCTACTAAACACATGAACAGGCAGAAAAGAAGAAAGATAAAATGCAGGATAAGATCCTGCCATTAGACCAATAATTATTGCAAGTAAAATTATAAAGAGAGGATTATATATATTCCCTACCGGATTGAAGATTATTTTCTTATCTGCTATATTATTGAAAAGCGGCAGCAGGAGTTCAACTAATCCTATTGAAAATAGAACTGCTATTGAGCTTGTTAAAACTGATTCCAAAATAAATTGACCGGCTACCTGAGTTTTATACGAACCGAGTGTCTTTCTTATTCCAACTTCTTTTGCCCGCCGTTCGGACCTTGCAGTTGAAAGATTAATAAAATTTATGCATGCAATCAGCAAAATTGCAAGGGCAATAGCTGAAAATATGTAAACATAGGTTATGTTACCATTTGGTTCTATTTCAGATTCTTTGTGAGAATATAAATGAATAGATTTTAACGGCTGTAAAAGATAACCATACCTATTTCCGGCAGCTTCAAATTGTTCCAACGAAATGCCGGAATTTGCTTTTACTTGAGGGCCGACAAACTTTCGCATTTCAATATTAAGCTTCTTTTGAAATTCAACCGGATCTGTACCTCTTTTAAGAAGAAGATAAGTATGGAATTTGCAATCGAGCCAAGAGGGATCCCTGCTATCTTGAAGACTTGAAAGGGATCTAAGAAAATCGAAATGGAAATGCGATTCACCGGGAAAATCTTTAATAACTCCGGTTACAACATAATTATATTTTCTTTCGATATTTAATATTTTACCAATAGGATTTTCACCGCTGAAATATTTATTAGAGGTTGATTCAGTTAGAACAACTGTATTAGGTTGAGTAAGTGCTGTTGCCGGATTTCCCTTTATAAACTCAGTTGTAAATACTTTAAAAAAGGATGAATCAACCGAAATTAAATGCTTCTCATTAAATATTTTATTTTCATATTGTATTACATGTTCACCGGCAAACGCAGCAATCCTTGTGTATGATTCTACTTCGGGAAAATCTTTCTGCAGCGTCTCACCCATTGGAGCCGGACTTGTAGCCGCATTAAAATCTTTATTATTTATTCTCCCTGAAAGTGCTGTACGATAGATCCTATCTGCATTTTTATTGAACATATCATAGCTTAATTCATCCTGTACCCATAGAAGAATAAGGATAGTACATGCCATCCCGATGGCTAATCCCAAAATATTAATAAAAGAAAATATTTTATTACGGATGAGGTTTCTAAAAATAGTATTCAAATAATTTTTAAACATGATTTTCTCCCTTTATTCATACCTTAAAGATTTAACCGGATTGACCGTTGCTGCGCGAACCGCCTGCCAGCTTACTGTCAACAATGCGATGACCAATGCTAAGAGACCAGCCATTAAAAACGGCCATATGTTCAAATCAATCCGGTAGGCAAAATCTTGAAGCCATTTATTCATGACATAATATGTAACAGGCCAGGCGATAGCATTTGAAAAAATAATCCACCATAAAAAATTCTTTGAGATTAGAAAAACGATATTTGAAACAGAAGCACCTAAAACCTTGTGAACGCCAATATCTTTAATTTTTTGTTCAATAGTAAAAGCAGTTAAGCCGTATAGACCAAGACAAGCGATAAAAATTGCCAGGAGAGAAAACGTTTTAAAGATTTTACTCATGCGCTGTTCTGCAAGATAATTTAGGTTTAAGTTTTCATCGACAAAATAATAGTTAAAGGATTCGGAAGGGAAAACCGATTTCCATGTGTTTTCTATAAATGCGAGGCTTTGAGATAATGCATTTCTATTCAGTCGTATCGATATTATCCGATAATAAATATTTTCTTCTTCTGGATTCGGAATTCTGAGGATTACCGGTTCAATGAAATGGTGCAGAGAACTAAAATGAAAATCTTTTACAACTCCGATAATTTTGCCTTTGCGACCCCAAACAGTTAGATCCTTACCAAGAGGTGACTTGAGTCCCATTTTTTCTACTGCGGTTGCATTCAAGACATAAGCGCTTGTTTTATCTGACGGAGATTGGTTTGAATAAAATCTGCCCTCCTGCATTTTGATTTTGTACGTCGAAGAAAAATCAGGATCTACGTGCAGTGCCCAGGTTTTAAATTTTTCATTTTTCCCCGACCAAAAAACATCCTCTGTTTCTCCAAGTTCATTGGCATCCAGCGGTTCGGAGCGGGAGACTTTAATTATGCTTGAATTCTCAAGAAGTTTATTTTTAAATGCTTCGTACTGTCTGGAAATATCACCCTTGACCTTGAGACATACTATATTCTCTTTATCATATCCCAGATTGCTATTTTGGATGAAATTCATTTGATTGGATACAATGAGGGTACATACAATAATCATAATGGATAAAGCAAACTGGAAAACAATTAATCCTTTTTTTAGATTAATACCTCTCTCGCCAATATGAAATTTCCCTTTAAGAACCTGAATAGGCTTGAATCCTGAAATAAATACAGCCGGGTAAAGTCCGGAAATGGTACAGGTGATGATTGTTGTTAATAATATTGTGATGATAAACTGCTGGTTTAAAAAATTCATAGAAAGTGATTTGCCGGATAATTGATTGAGAACCGGTAGAAACAGCTCCACAAGAAATACCCCACAGAACAGGGCGAAGATTGTCAAAATAAAAGTTTCACCAAAATACTGACGCATAAGCTGGATACGATGGGCTCCAATGACTTTTTGTATACCAATTTCCTTTGCGCGTTTCAAAGAAAGTGCATTGGAAAGATTCATATAATTTATACAGGCGATAAGTAAAATAATTCCTGCGATCACACTGAAGATATAAATATATTTAATGTCACCTGTGGTAGTAAAGTACTCTATATTGGTTGCATGTAAATGAATTTTTGTTAATGGAAGAAGAGTATAACTCACATTTTCTTCCTTATAGTTACGAAGTTTACACGCCAAAATCTTTTTTTCCATTTTGGAAATATCGATTTTATCCTGTGTCTGGATATATGTGTTTACTGTTTGGCTGTACCAGGAATCCCAGTTTATACCATATGATTTTAAAAATTCAATCGGTACAAATAATTCTCTCCGGATATGAGTATTGCGGGGAATATTCTTCAGAATACCGGTTACTTTTAAGACTCTTTCTTGTCCAAGCAATGATAGTGTAATTGATTCTCCAAGAGGTTTTTTATCCCCAAAATATTTTTTACACATTCTCTCAGTCATGATAATAGAGTTGGGATCTTTAAAAGCAGACTGGGGATTTCCTTCTATGAAATCAAAAGAAAAGATCTTGAAAAATTGAGGCTCAGCCAGTGCTATATTTTCTTCGAAACTCCTGTTTTGATATTCGATATATACTTTAAATGGATCTGGAAGGGGTGTGAAAGAAGCTGCATTGACCACCTCCGGCAGATCAGTCTTTAAGGCAGATGCCAAAAGTCTCGAAGTTGCTGCATCCGATTTTTTATGGTCATTTCGGATTATTATGTAAATATCATCACTATTTTCATGAAACCGGTCATATGAAAGTTCATCCTGAACCCACAGCATGATGAGAATGAAACAGGCCATACCAATTGATAAACCAAGGATATTTATTAGTGAATACCTCTTGTGTTTGGTTAAATTTCTAATAGCAATTTTTATGTAATTCTTAAACATTATTTACCTCCTTATTCATGCCTTAAAGATTCGACAGGATTTGCAATTGCAGCTTTGACAGCTTGAAAACTAACAGTAGCAAGAGCAATCAGCAAAGCTATTCCACCAGCAAGAACAAACATCCACCAGCTTAATTCAATTCTATACGCAAAATCTTGTAGCCATTTGTGCATTAAATAATAGGCAACAGGCCATGCAGCAATGTTAGCCAGTAGAATCCATTTTGTAAAATCTTTTGTTAATATGAAAACAACACCCGGTACCGACGCTCCTAAAACTTTTCTGATGCCGATCTCTTTTGTTCGCCGTTCAGTAATAAATGCAATCAATCCGAGTATTCCTAAACAGGAAATAAAAATCGCAAGAGATGAAAAGATTGTTAAAATAGTTCCGATATTTTGTTCTGATTTATATAGATTATTTAAATCATCATCCAGAAAACTATATTCAAAAGGGTAATCAGGTACTGATTGTTTAATTGTATGCTCAATAAATCCAATAACTTCCGCAGGTTCATTACTGTGAATTTTAATATATAACGAGTGATACCAGTATGGTGCCAAAAACAGAATTAATGGTTTTATCTGTTGCTGCAGCGAGTAAAAATTAAAATCTTTTATAACTCCAACGATGTGGCGTTTTCCATGATATTCAAAATACTGTCCGACAGGATTCTTAAACCCGAGCGCTTTGACTGCTGTCTCATTCAAAACAACTGCTTCATTAATGTCTGTTGGAAAGTCATTCGAAAAGAAACGTCCTTGAATCATTTTCATTCCGAATGTTTTTAAGTAGTCCGTATCAACCGAATTAACTTCCATCTCGATTTTATCATTCGTTTTTTTCCCTTCCCATCCAATTTCTTTTTCATCGGCGGTGAACTGCCATTCCGTAAAATTACTGTTGCATGCCGTTAACGATGAAATATTCGGATTACTTAAAAGATTATGTTTAAGTGTTTCAAATTTGACAGGGCTACGCAACTCAGAACGAAGCGGTAAGCGAACAACTTGATCTTTGACGAATCCCAGCGGTTTATTTTTCATAAAAGATAATTGATTATAAACAACAATTACCCCGATTATCAAGATAATCGATAATGTAAATTGAAAGCCCACGAGTATTTTTCTTAATGAGGTAGAACGATCAATGTTGTCTGATGACCCGGCACCTTTAAATATATGAATTGTTGCCGCTGATGATATTAATACCGAAGGATAAATACCAGAAGCCATACCGACAATTAAAGCAATAATAAAAGACCAAAGAAACATCGAACCTGAATAATGAAGCAACAATTGTTCTTCAGCTGAGTGGCTAAAAGATGAAATACCCAATTCAATAATCATTATAGAAAGCAAGAGAGCAAGTAAGGAAAACAAAATTGATTCAATCATGAATTGCCCACCTATTTGAAGCCGGGAAGCGCCTGCTGCTTTTTTAACTCCGATTTCTTTTGCACGCTTGTCGTACCGGGCAGTTGTTAGATTAATAAAATTGATACAAGAAATTACAAGGATAAAAGCCGCGATAATTGAGAATATATAAATGTATGTAATTCGACCGCTGCCGTCAAAATTGTACAAATGAACTTTGGTCAACGGAAACAGTATTATTGAAGCTTCCACATTTGGATTATATCGGCGATTTATGTCTACAATTTTCTTTGAAAGTTCTTTAATATTTATACCCGGTTTGGTTAAAATGTATGTTTTAACGCATCCGTTCTTCCAATTGGTTTCATCCCAGCCGAGTTTGTCTAAAAAAGATACCGGGAAAAGAATGTCAAAATGGAAATCGCTGTTCGCCGGAATATTCTCTAATACTCCCGTGACTCTAAAATTCCACCATTTACCCCAAAGTTCAAATTGAAGTACTTCCCCGATAGGATTTTTATTCCCAAAAAATCTTTCCGCGGTACTTCTTGTTAAAACCAATGAATTGGAATTTTTGAAAGCTGCGGCGGCTGAACCGAATCGAAAGGGAAATGTAAATATTTCGAAGAAATCCTGATCAACAGGAGTTCCTTTTGTATAAAACATTTTGCCTTTTAACCTTAATGGGAACTCACCAAACGCATCGTTAAATCTTGCGGCTTTTTTGATTTCCGGATACTCAGTGGTTAATGCTTTTGCAAGAGGCAGTACGGTTACCGGGGAATATTCTTTTGTGCCGTCAGGATTATTGTATTCCCTGACAGCCCAAAATATTTGATCTTTATTTTTGTGAAAGGCATCGTAGCTAAATTCATAGTTGATCCATAACATTATTAAAATCGTACAAGCCATTCCTATAGCAAGACCGCCGATGTTGATTATAGAGTAGGTTTTATTCTTAGTTAAATATCTTAAAGCTATTTTCAAATAATTTTTTAACATTATAATTCCCTTTTACTCATACTTCAAAGACTCTACGGGATTAACTGTTGCAGCTTTAATTGCCTGAAAACTTACAGTTATAAGTGCAATAAATAGTGCAATTCCGCCGGACAAAACGAAAACCCACCAGCTAATATTAATCCTATACGCAAAATCCTGGAGCCATTTATTCATCCAGTGCCACGAAATCGGTAAAGCAACAATGTTTGCAATTACTATACAAATAATGATTTCTTTGGAGAGCATGTAAACAATTTGTGAAATCGATGCACCTAATACTTTTCGTACTCCTATCTCCTTGATCTTCTGTTCAATTGAAAATGTAATTAAACCATATAGACCAAGGCAGCCGATTAAAATTGCCAGGACTGAAAAGAAATTAAATAGTTGTCCCAACCGTCGTTCCGTTTTATACATCGCATCTACTTGTGTATCTAAAAACTGAAAGTCGAAGGGGTAGCTTGAAAACAACTTCCATTTTTCTTCGATAAACGATATTGTTCCGGGAACATCAGCAGAGTTGATTTTTATTGATAAATATTGGAAAGGTAAATTTTCCGTTTTAGCATCGACCAATTCCAGTACAAGGGGATCTATTGCGTAATGCAGCGGATAATAATGAAAATCTTCTACTACACCTGCAATTATCCCGTTTTCTTTTGAAGTGAAACTGCAGCCAAATCTTTTTCCGAGCGGGTTTTTCCAGCCCAATGCCTGTTGGGCAGTTTCATTTAAAATAAAAACGCTTTTAGATCCGAAACGATCCCAAGATAATTTGTCTCCAATAATCAAAGGAATTCCGTATAAATCAATAAAATTATTATCTACTCGATTGCGATATATCGAAAAATTATCATCATTTGCTTTTCCATCCCAATCTGTGACGGTACTATTGCGAATCTCGTTCGGTAAACATTCGGATGCGGATACATTGAGAATCCGAGGGTTTAATTTTAATTCATTAATAAAACGGTTAAAATTTTTTCGCATATTTTTATCATTATAGGTTATATGCATGGTAACAATATGATCTTTCTTAAATCCCAAATTCTTGTTTTTAATGAACTGCAATTGGTTGTATACCGTGATGGTACCGATTATTAAAATCGCTGAAATAATAAATTGAACTACTACAAGAACATTCCTGAGTCGAATTGAACCGTGCCCTCTTTTAACACCGCTTTTAAGAATATATGCAGGTTGAAATGCGCTGGCAAAAAATGCAGGGTAAGCACCTGCGAGACAACCAATAACCAACAAAACACCGAATAAAATGAAAAACATTTTCATATCAACAAAAAGCGAAAATTGAATATCCGTTTTCATATAGGAATTGAACACGGGCAAAAACAATTCAACAAATAAAATTGCAAGGCAAAACCCGAGTAAAGAAATGATTAACGATTCAACTAAAAACTGACGCACTAGTTGAATACGGCTGGCACCGACAACTTTTCTTAAGCCTACTTCTTTTGACCGTTTGACCGATTGGGCAGTTGAAATGTTTACATAGTTAAAACATGCAATCAATAATATGAAAAATCCGATTGCTCCAAACAGGTACAGAAATCGAACATTGCCGTTATTTTCAATTTCAAAATTGCGATCACCGTAAAGATGGATCCGGTAGAGATGTTCAAGTCGATAAATATAATTAGAATTCTCAGCATTATACTTTTTGCTTATTTTATCAAATTTGGTTTCAAGATCAGCCAAAGAAGTACCGGGTAAAAGCTGGACATAAGCCTGGTAGTTATTGTTGTTCCATGCATCCATATTGTTTCTTCGCGAATAAAGCGTACTGAATGAACATAAAAAGTCAAAAGTAAAATGAGCATTTTGGGGAATGTCTTTTATTACTCCGGTAACCATGTATTGATCTTTTTCATCTATTGTAAGTGATTTTCCAACAGGGTTTCTGCTCCCGAAATATTTATTTGCCATTTCCTCGGTTATCAAAACCGAGTAAGGTTCACTAAGTGCTGTTTTGGGATTTCCCGATATAAGCGGAAAAGAGAACATTAATAAAAAATCCGGATCAGCATAAAAAAACTTTTTTTCGATAAATGAATTTTCTCCGTATTGAACTAAAGGATCCGGAAAGTCCTTAACCACACGCGAGGCATGAACAATTTCGGGGCATTCTGTTTTTAGAACTGGTACAAGAGGTCCCGGTGTAACGTTGAATCCGTCTTTACCCTGGTAGGCAGTATTACCGGGATTCAAAATAATCCGGTAAATTTGATCACCATTCTCATTGAATTTATCATAGCTTAGTTCATACTGAATGTAAAGAGCAATAAAAATGAAACATGCCATCCCGATCGCCAGTCCCGAAATGTTGATTATCGAATAAGCTTTGTTTTTTCCTATGTTACGACAAGCTATTTTGAAATAATTTTTTAACATTGTTTTATCCCCTTCAATTATTCATATCTGAGTGATTTAACCGGATTAGCAGTTGCAGCTTTTATTGCCTGGAAACTAATAGTAATAAGAGCTATAGCAAGGACAATACAACCTGCAAATATGAAAATCCACCAGCTCATGTTGATTCGGTACGCAAAATCCTGAAGCCACTTATTCATAAAGTAATATGCGACAGGCCAGGCAATAATATTTGATACAGCAACCAGAATTAAAAAATCC
>CAYUVK010000121.1:0-15291 GCA_964448105.1 uncultured Ignavibacteriaceae bacterium | reverse complement strand
TTTATATTGTTGGGAAGAACTAAAAAAAGTAGCTGCAAAGATTAAATTTGTTTCTATTGAACCGCTGTTAGAAAATTTCACTAAGTTTCCGGACGAACCAGATTGGGTGATCATAGGAGGCGAAAGTGGGTATAATAGTGGTAGATACAAATATAGAGTATGTAGAATAGGGTGGATATACATTTCTTATTCCCCATTTTTAATCCTTCTGGTAAGGCTTTCAAGGTTTCAATAAATAAAAATTCTCCAAAAGTTGCTGAATTGTAAATAAAAGAAAGAAAAACATAAATTTTCATAAACAATTTGCAAATAAACGAAAGTATATGTATTTTCGTATAAGTAAAAAAACTTAAATGTACATTTTAAATGTCATCAAGGCATCAGGAAATACTAAAAATTTTAGCTGACAAAGAAAATACTTCTGTAAGCGAATTGAGTAAACTGTTGGAGGTTTCGGAAGTAACAATTAGAACAGATTTAAATAGCCTGGTTAAAGAAGGCAAGATTACTCGCATTCACGGGGGAGCGCGTTTGATAGAAGAAAGATTAAGGCAGGAATTTACTTTTCAGATGAGGAAAAGTCTTAATTCTAATAAAAAGAAAAGAATCGGTGAAATCGCCTCTCAATTTGTTAATTCGTTAGATTCAATTTTGCTCGATGCGAGTACAACAGCACTTGCACTTGCGCATGCATTAAGGTCAAGAAACGAGTTAAAAGAAGTCACAGTAATTCCTACAGGAATCTGGACTGCAATTGAATTAATGGGTTGTCAAAATATAAATGTTCTTCTTCCCGGAGGATATCTAAGACATACTTCCGGCTCCATTATGGGTTTGCCGACAAATGATTTTCTGAAGGATCTTATTATTCAAAAAGCTTTTCTCGGTGCATGGGGAATCTCTTATGAGAATGGATTAACCGATACCAATCTTCTTGAAATCGAATTAAAAAAATTTGTTGTAAGCAAAGTTAACGAAGTTATTGTTCTGTTGGATGGAAGCAAATTTAATCAATCCGGTCTGGCTTCATATGCCGGTGTAGAAAATATATCAAAAATAATTACAGATTCATCTGCCCCCGCAGAGCAAGTGGAAAAATTTCGTAAAGCAGGTACTGAAGTTTTAATAGCAGATTCAAAATAAGTATAATTTTTAGGAGTCATTCTTTGTATAATACTAAACAAAGTACAAGCTATTTAAGTCAGAGATTATCTGAACAGGATTTAATCGATATAATTACCGAAGAAGTAAAAAACATACTTTATAAAGATCTACAACCCGGAAATATCGGGTTGCAGTTTCCTAAGATACCTTTAGGAATCTCTAATCGGCATATCCATTTAACTCCCAAAACTTTTCATACCCTATTTGGGGAACAAACAGAATTTGAAACTTTGCGTCCTTTATATCAGCCTGGAGAATTTGCATCAAAACATACTCTTACGATTGTCGGTCCAAAGCTGCGGAGCATACCAAATGTCAGGATTTTAGGTCCTTTAAGAAATTATGACCAGGTTGAAGTTTCATTAACTGATGCAATCTTTCTTGGTATAAATCCGCCAGTTGTGAATTCCGGCAGTCTTGATAATGCCGCACCGCTTACTCTTGTCGGTCCGAACAGTTCAATTTATCTGGATAGGTGTGCCATTGTTGCGAGCAGGCATATTCACATGACTAATAAAGATGCAGAGAAATTCGGATTAAAAAGCGGTGATTATTGCAAGGTACGGATTGGAGGTGAAAAAAGTACAATCTTTGAAAATGTACTTATAAGAACAAATGATAACTGGAGACTGCAGATCCATCTTGATACTGACGATGCAAATGCAGCAAACGTTCGCTCTGAAAATTATGTCGAATTTATTGGAAAGATGTAATTAATATGAAGCTTGGAAAAGTAACAGGACAATTAGTTTCAACTAGAAAGGCCGGAAATATTGATGGTTTAAAAATCCTTGTTGTTAATTATCTTGATGAAAAATTATCCGATACAAAAAAGTCGGCTGCCTGCATCGATACTGTTGGAGCAGGAAATGACGATATTGTTCTTCTTTGCTCTTCCTCATCAGCCAGGTTAACAGATGTTACAAAAAAAACAGCAACCGATAATGCTATAGTCGGCATTGTTGATTCGGTATCCAGCGGAAGAAAATATATTTATAAAAGATCTGATGGTGAATAACTGTGGAAATAAAAGTTGAAAAATTGGTCGAAGTTATTGTTGAAGAAGTTGTTAGGGAATTATCAAAAAAAGGTTTTATGATTACGCCGGGGAATAAACAAAAAAATAATTCATGCTCATGTAAAGTTGAAAAGGTAAATCCGTCTAATTGCAGAACTTCTGATTTAAGTGAAAAATACCTAATAAGTATAAAAGAAGAAATAAATGATTGCCTGGCCCTTTAAAAATTAGATAATTAAAAATCTGGTAAAATATTCGGAACTATCGTGAAAATAAGTATTGAGAATTTGGTAGAGATAATCGTAAAAGAAGTTATAGCTGAACTTTCAAAAATTGGAGTTGAACCGGATTTCTCAAAAGAAATGAAAACGGGTGATTATTCTAATTATGGAAATCGAAAAAAACAAGAGATTGATATGAGCGGATATAAAACACCAATACTTACAGAGTATACTTTGGAAACAATCTGTCAGGATGTAAATGAAATAATAATTCCCAAAGGAACTGTATTTACACCCGGAGCAAGAGATATAATCAAAAAGAGAAAATTTATTATCAGTTATAATTAATTAACAAATTAAAAAGGAGAACAAAATGTCGGGAGTAGCACTTGGATTTGTGGAAACACGCGGCAATACCGGTACTATACAAGCTATAGATGCGATGTTGAAGACTGCCAATGTTGAATTTGTAAAGCGGATTGAAATTGGCGGTGGTTATGTTACAGCTTTGGTACGTGGAGAAGTAGGCGCTGTAAAAGCTTCTGTAGAAGCCGGGGCAGAAGCTGCTGCGAAGGTAGGTGAATTAATTAGTACTAATATCATCCCTTCGGCGCATGCAGAGGTTTTCGAATTAATCGGAATTGAAAAATAGGAGAAATAAAAATGATAGAAGCATTAGGAATAATAGAAACAGTAGGATTCACTCCTGCTGTTCAAGCTGCGGACGCAGCTGTAAAATCTGCCAATGTAAAGCTTGGTAATTGGATCAAAGTTGGCGGAGGATTAGTAAACATTATTGTACGTGGTGATATAGCTGCGGTCAAAGCAGCTGTCGAAGCCGGCGTACAGGCTGCATCTAAATTAGGAGGAGTAAAATCAGAAGTAATAATTCCACGTCCTTCTGAAAAATTAGTTGCAAAGTTTCCAATTGAGCCAATAAAAATTTCAAAGAAATCTGCTAAATAAATAACAGAGGTCAGTCGTGAATATTAATGAAGCTCAGGTAGAGGATTTAGTCCAGAATATTGTAAGAAAGGTGATTGCCCAGACAACCGGAACAAATATATCTAAAGTTGAAACCGGCAAAGGAGATTGGGGAGTCTTTGATGATATGAATGACGCTGTTGAGGCTTCTTATGAAGCATTTCAACTATATAAAGAAAGAAGTATTCAATGCAGGAAAAAATTTATAGAAGCAATCAAACTGATGACATTTGATCATAAAGAAACTCTTGCCAGGATGACTGTAGAAGAAACGAAAATGGGGCGTGTAGAACATAAAATCGCTAAGTTCGATAATGCTGCTAAAAATAGTCCCGGTGTAGAATACTTACAGCCAAAAGCATGGTCTGGCCGCAATGGATTAGCTCTCGATGAATATTCACCTTTTGGTGTAATCGGAAATATTACACCAAGCACCCATCCGGGTCCTACTATGATTAATAATATCATCATTCAGCTTGCCGGAGGTAATACTATAGCTTTTAATCCGCATCCTTCGGCAAAAAAAGTCAATGCTAAAGTTATTCAGCTGGCGAATCAATATATGGTAAAAGCCGGCGCACCACCAAATCTTGTAACTTGTGTTGCTGAACCGACACTTGAAACTGCAAAGATATTATTTGGTCATGAAAAGGTGGAACTCCTATCTGTAACGGGCGGACCTGTAATGGTTGATATGGCATTAACATATCCGAAAAGAGTTATTGCTGCCGGTCCAGGAAATCCGCCTGTCCTGGTAGATGAAACTGCAGATCTGACATTAGCTGCAGCAGAAATTACAAGAAGTTCAAGCTATGATAATAATGTCCTCTGTATTGCAGAAAAAGAAATTTTTGTTGTTGAGACTGTTTTTGAAGCCTTCATGAAAGAAATGGAAAAAGCAGATAATGTAAGATTATCCTCAAATCAAATGGATCAACTTGCTAAAAAAGCATTGGAACTTTCAGGAAAGCATTGGCTTATAGGTAGGGATTATGTAGGTCGTAACGCAAATGTTTTAGCAAAGGCAATCGGATTGGATATTTCTGAAAAAGTTCCGCTCTTATTTGGAGAAACCAGTAGAGATCATCCATGGGTTATGGCTGAACAAATGACTTCCTGCATTCCAGTTGTTAAAGTAAAAGATTTTGAAGACGGACTGCAGGCCTCTCTTAAAGCTGAGCATGGATTTAAACATACTGCAAGTATATTTACCCGTGATATGAATCGGGCAACTAAATTTACCAGGACTCTGAATTGCGATGTTCATACAATAAACGGCGGTACATTACGCGGCGATGGAGGGGATCTGGGTGAAGGATATTTTTCTCATACTATTGCCACTCCAACCGGAGAAGGTATTTGCACTCCGTTGGATTTTGTTCGAAAACGCCGGATAATGACCTACGGTGCTTATAGGTTTACTTAATAAGAAGAATAAACACATTAAAAACATATAGAATAATAAAATAAGGAACTAAGTTATGGCATTAAAAAACGCAATAGGGATCCTCGAAACAAAAGGATTTGCTCCCCTGGTTCAGGGTGCTGATGCTGCCTTGAAAGCTGCCAATGTTGATATGATCGAATGGAGGCAGGTTGGCAGCGGTTATGTTTCATTCATCATTGAAGGAGATGTTGCTGCAGTGAGAGCTGCTATTGAAGCTGGTGCGAGCTCTGCTTCTAAAGTCGGACAGGTAGTTTCACAGTTAATTATCCCCCGTCCGATTGAAGAACTTGACAAAACTTTTAACAAATAATTTAATTAAAGTTAATAATGGTTTTTGCAAAAGTGATCGGGACAGTTGTATCTACACAAAAGGATAAAAACCTCAACGGTAAAAAGTTGCTTTTGTGTAAAGAAGTAGATCATAATGGTAATCCGCTAAATTCTTATCACGTTGCTGTTGATGCAGTGCAGGCAGGTGAGGGAAGTTTTGTTTTACTTTCATACGGTTCATCTGCCAGGATGACTGAAACAACTAAGGATGCTCCAATTGATGCTGTTATCTTAGCAATTATTGATGATGTTCAAATGATTGCTAAAAACAAGAGATAATTATGAAGCTGGGAAAAGTTATCGGAGTTGTCTGGTCATCAAAAAAGGTTAAAGAAATTGAAGGCTGCAGAATGTATATCCTTCAGCCTGTTTCAACTAAAGGGAAAAATGCAGGTAAACCGTTAGTTGCTGCTGATCCGCAAAATATAGCCTCAGGCGGAGACAGTGTAGTTTACGTAACAAGCACAGACGCTGCTCAGGCTTTTGATTCGGGTTTTGCACCGGTTAATGCAAGTATAGTAGCATTGGTAGATGAAATCGGTTGATAACTAAACTTTAATCAACCTTATGATATATTGAATGGATGAATGATTGTATGGTTGAATGTTTTTCTAACATCTTGAACTTGCACTTACTCTTGTTTATTAACCGAAACTTAAGTGAAGGTGGAAACTTCAGCATTGATCGATTGAATTTTATTATCAATTAAAATCAGATTGTACATGTTTTTAGCCAGGGTAGAGAAAAAAGTAATTTCAAGTATAAAACATAAGTCTTACAATGGTAAAACGGTTTTTGTAGTGCGACCCGTTTTTCCTGATGGGACTGCTAAAGGTAAAGAACAGGTAGCTGTAGACTATATTGGTGCCGGTATAGGCGATATTGTCGTTTGTGGTGGTGCACCCGGAGTAGCTAGAACAGTTTTTAATCTCGAATTAGCTCCAATAAAAACATTAATTATGGCTATAGTTGATAAAATAGACTATCGCGATATATAGAAGTAATTTTTAAATGACCTTAAGTGAAATTAAAAATTTAGGAATAATTGGTGCGGGTGGTGCCGGGTTTCCGACACATGTCAAACTGGATTCGAGTCCCGATACAGTTATAATGAATGCCGCTGAATGTGAACCGCTGTTGCATAAAGATATGCAGTTACTGCTTAATTATCCGGATGATGTTTTACATGGATTTGAAATTGTAATGCAGCTTACAGGCGCCAAACAGGGGATAATAGGTATAAAAGAAAAACATAAAGAAGAAATTAAACTGCTTAGATCAAAAATAAGCAGCAATATAAAACTAATCGAAGTTGAAGATGTTTATCCGGCAGGGGATGAAATAACTCTGATCTATATGACAACCAAAAGGTTAGTTCAGCCGGGAGCTTTACCGATATCTGTTGGTTGTATTGTACAAAATGTTGAAACTCTTTATAATATAGGAATTAATAAATCTGTATCAGATAAATTTATTTCCGTTGCAGGTGCTGTTGAAGAACCTTCAACAATAAGAGTACCTGTTGGGATTTCTTATCATGATATTTTATCTCAGTTTAAAATTACTGCTTCAGATTATGTTGTAAGATCCGGCGGTTTGATGATGGGAGTACTGGAGAATGATCTGAATAGTGTAGTTTCAAAACGAACAGGGGCAATCATAGTATTACCATCCGATCACTATTGTGTTACAATGTACCGAAGATATTCAACCGAACATGCAACAGATATAATTGCAAAAGCAGGGTGTGATCAATGCAGCTTTTGTACCGAATTTTGCCCAAGATATTTATTAGGTCAGCCGGTCAGACCTGAAACTGCAATGCGTAACCGTATGTTTACCAGGGAGGAATTACCGCTTTTGGATCCCGGTAATTTTTCATGCTGTGAGTGTAATCTTTGTACTATGTATGCATGCCCTGAAGGCTTGGATCCAAAAGGAGCAACTGTTATAGAAAAGAGACTGGCCAAAAAACAGCAATTAAAATGGAATGGCAGTGATATTACCGTGCATCCAATGTTTGATTACAGAAAAGTACCAACTCAAAAATTAATGCAGAGATTGGATGTCTTCATGTTCCGGGATGAGGGACCGCTGAAAGATTTCAGCTTTAATCCTACTATAGTTCGTATACTTCTCGATCAACATATTGGTACCCCGGCTGAATCTGTAGTAAGACCAGGGGATACTGTAAATAAATATGATTTAATTGGGAAATCAGTTGGAAGAATATCTTCTAATGTTCACGCTTCAATAAATGGAAAGATTGCATCAGTAAATAAAAAAGAAATTATAATTCAGAGGGATTAATGGAAAGAAATGCTCTTGGAATAATTGAGCTTGCAAGTATTTATAAAGGTTTTGAAGTTCAAGACCAGGTTTTAAAATCAGCAAATGTCGAAAAATTAATCGCAAGGACAATTTGTTCCGGAAAGTATTTTATGGTGGTACGCGGTAATGTTGCTGATGTTGAAACTGCAATTAATGTTGCCAGGGAAGTCGGCGGATTTTCAGTTGTAAACTTAACGACTATCCCAAACTTAGATCCCCGGGTATTTCCTGCAATAGCCGGAACAACAACCATACAAATTGATAATCTTAATACCCGAGTTAATGCGATGCTTATTATTGAAACATTTTCTGTAGTATCTGCAATTAAAGCTGCTGATTTTGCTGCAAAGGAAGCCAGCCTTGATATTTTAAGGATTCATGTTGGAATGGCTGTCGGCGGTAAAGGTTTTGTTGTTATCACCGGAGATATTGATGCACTTGAAGCAGCCGTTAAGCCTGCAATTGAATATATTAAACAAGATGGTATGCTTGCAGGTTATGTTATTATTAAAAATCCTCATAAAGAAGTATTAAAGGAATTAATCTAATTATTTTTGCAAAATAAATGTGATATTAAAAATTCTAACGGAGAAATAACATGAATAGTGAATGGGAAATAAAACAACTGATGGTTGATGTGGGAAAAAGAATCTGGACCCGCTGTTATGTTGGAGCGAATGATGGAAATATATCTGTCAGGCTAAATAGTGGTGAAATTTTAACAACTCCCACCGGAGTAAGTAAAGGTTTTATGACTACCGACATGATTATAAAAGTTGACTCAACAGGAAAAGTCATTTCAGGTAACGCTAATTATAAACCGTCAAGCGAACTTAAAATGCACATGGAAGTTTACAATGAACGTCCTGATATTAATTCAGTTGTCCACGCTCATCCTACTTATGCAACAAGTTTTGCAGTTGCGGGGATACCGCTAAACAAATGTGTATTACCTGAAGCAATTATTGTTATTGGTGCTGTCTCGATAGCTAAATATGGTTTGCCGTCAACAATGGAAATTCCTGATTCGATAAGAGAATATATAAAAAATTCTGATGCCATTCTGTTGGAAAATCATGGTGCCTTAACATTAGGTAGTAACTTAATAAATGCGTATCATAAAATGGAAACCCTTGAGCATACTGCTACTATAGTTTGGAAAGCTATTCAACTTGGTAATGTTAATGTACTGCCTGAGTATGAAAGAGATCGATTAATGACTTTGCGGGATAATTTTGGTCTGCAGGGAAGGTTGACCACATGCGATGCTACACCAATGCCTAGTAATGATCATTCTCTAATTGAAACCGGTGAAATTAAAAACTATTCTTCAGAAAATGTTTCAGAAAAAACTATCAGGGAAATTACCGAAAAAGTACTAGCTAGACTTAGACAGAGCTGAAAATATTTTGATGGACTTAATGCAATAGAAATATAATAATCACTGTAGTTACACAACCAAACAATATTGGAGTATTGTATTTGTGATATAAGGTAAAAATTCTAGAAATCCTCACCCCATTAGTCCACAATTCCAGAATTCCATGGGGTTTTGCGTAAGTTCAGCTATTAAGTGAGAATTAATTTTTATGAAAATATTAATTGCAAATCCGGGCAGCACTTCATATAAGTGCAAGTTATTTAATGCATCAAACATGGACGTTTTGTTTCAGGCATCAGTTGAAAGAATAGGGGATAATGAAGGGATTTATTCATACAATTTCGGTAACAATACTAAAAAGGTACTCAAACAAAACATTCCAGATTACTTTACTGCAATCAAACTTACTTTAGATAATTTAGGTGAGCAATATTCCATTGAAGATTTGAGTGCTGTAGGATTCAAAACCGTACATGTTAAAGGAATTACTGGATGCGTTGAGCTTACAGATGATGTACTAAAAGCTATGCAGGAATACCGTTTGCTTGCGCCTGTTCATACTGATGTATATTTAACTGCAATTTCCATATTTAAAAAATTATTGAGTTCGATCCCTTTGGTTGGTTTGTTCGAAACGCATTTTCATAAGAACATTCCCCCGGAAGCATTTATGTATGGAATTCCATATGAATATTATGAAAAATATGGTATTCGTAAGTATGGATTTCACGGTGCTTCACATAGGTATATAGGAATAAGAGCTAAAGAATTATTCAATGCTGACAAAATTATTTCATGTCATCTTGGCGGAAGTTCATCTGTATGTGCTATTAAAAATGGATGGTCAATTGACACTTCAATGGGGATGAGTCCGCAAAGCGGGTTACTTAATGCAAAAAGAGTCGGAGATTTTGATTCATTTGCACTTCTGTATCTCATGGATAAGGAAAACCTTTCGATTCAAGATGCAGCTGATCTGCTTATGTCAAAAAGCGGGGTAGCCGGAATTTCAGGGACAAGCGGGGACTTTAGAGATATTGAAGAGATGATGTTGAAGGGGGATAAAAGAGCTGAACTTGCTTTCAAAACTTTTGCCTATTATGTCAAAAGATATATCGGTGAATATATGATTATTTTGAATAGTGCCGATTGTATTGTATTTACAGCAGGTGCTGGTCAAAATTCTCCCCTTCTTAGAAAAGAAATTATCTCTAATATGGAAAACCTGGGTATAATAATTAATGATAAACTTAATAATTCTAATCCAAAAGAGGGATTAATCTCTCACAATAATTCTAAAGTAAAAATAGCTGTAATCCCAACTGATGAGGAATTAATTGTTGCAAATGAGGTAAAAAAATATCTTGAATTACATTAATTGATTTTGAATTAAGCATCCGGTTAAGTCTAAAGTTGTAATATAAGGAGTGAAGTTATAAAATATACATCATGAAAAGAATTTTAGTAGTAGAGGGATGTTTGCAAAAATTATATATATATTAATATATATTTTATCAAATACCTAGTTATTCGAATGAAAATAATAATACCCTAAAAATTTAATAAGAATAGCTATTATGAAAAGCCAAAATAATTTGGAAGTGGTTGAACAGTTTATGGTATCAGCACGGAAAACGATGGCAACTGTTGAAAAAATTCCTGCAAATGCAGAATTATTATGTAATTATTTAACAACTTCAACTGGTGATGAACTGGTTTTGTTAGCAGAACCAAACGATATAGATTCAGCATTATTTTCAATATTTAAACTTAAAGAGAATGTAGTAACTTTACCTACAAATGAACAACTTTCAAAAATTGAAATAAGTGTAACTGATAGTTTTTGTGGAATAGCCGCTACAGGATCTGTTTGTGTTTCTGTTACAAGAAATTTATCGAGTCTTGTGAGTGCACTTACTCATAAACATATAGTAGTCCTTGATAGTAAAACAATTGTTCCTAGACCGCGTGATATTTTTTCGGAAAAGTATTTGAATGGTAAGGGATTAAGACATAGTTTTTCAATAATAACAGGCCCTAGTGCTACTGCCGATATGGGACCATTAGTACGAGGTGTACACGGGCCTGGGAAATTGCATATTATACTTCTTGATTAGATAAATGAAAAATATTAATAATTATATTATACATCCGAGGCAAGTAGCTGACAAATCATTAAAAGAATCGCTTCAGAAATCGATAAAATTAGCACTTGATGTTGAGTCAAATGCCTTACGTTTTAATACCCAAACCTTTAATAGTAATCGTTACAAGATTGTAAAACAATTGAATGATTATGAATACTTAAAAGACCAGGCGCGTGAAATCAAAGAAAAATCAATAAGAAATTTACCAGAATTGATTCTCAAAGTAACTAAAGCAGTTAAAGAACGTCATGGTTCAGTATTTTATGCCAAGAATAAAATAGAAGCAACAAATTATATTCGAAATATTTGCTTATCACACAAAGCAAAAATTGTGGTAAAATCAAAATCAATAACATCAGAAGAAATTGGATTAAATCCGGTTCTGGAGGCAGCAGGTGTTGAGGTGGCAGAAACTGATTTAGCTGAATTTATTTTACAGGTTTCAAAAGAACAGCCCTCTCATTTTGTTGCACCCGCAATTCATAGAAGCAGAGAAAGCATTTCAGAACTATTTAAAAGGAATTTTAAAACAGAGAGGCTATTAGAAACTGGAGAAGAACTTACTGAATTTGCCCGTGAAATTTTAAGACAAAAATTTCTTTCAGCAGACATAGGAATAACAGGAGCTAATTTAATATCCGGAGAGGAAGGGACTATTTTATTAGTTGAGAGTGAAGGGAATATTAGGCTGACTACTCAACTTCCAGCTATTCATATTGCAATCGCAGGTATAGAAAAAATAATTCCAAGCAAAAAAGATTTTGGTGTATTCATTGAGCTTCTGGCTGCAAGTGGTACCGGGCAGTCTTTAACTTCCTATACGAATATTTTGGAACCGCCAATCGCCCTCCCTGTCCTTAATCTAAACGGAAGGGATGATAAAGAGAGGAAGTTTTATTTAATTCTAGTTGATAATGGACGAATGAAGATGAGAGATGATAAAGATTTAATTGAAGCACTTTATTGCATTAGATGTGGTGCATGTATGAATTCATGTGCAAATTTTCAAACAGTTGGAGGGCATGCATTTGGTGGAGAATGCTATACCGGAGGAATTGGTGGCGCATGGACAATCGGAACTAGTGAAAATTTAGAAAAAGGTAAATTTGTAGAATTATGTTCTGGTTGCTCGAGATGTGTTCCCAATTGTCCTGTCAGAATCGATATCCCCCATTTGAACACTACGATTAAAAGCCGTTTGATAAAAGCCAACGGTATTCCATCCTTGCCAAAATTATTCTTCGGCAATTATTCAATATTATGCCGTTTTATATCAATCATTCCGTCTTTATCAAGCAGGATAGCCAATCTATCCATAAGCAGAACTATAATGGAAAAAATTGTGGGCTTTGATAAACGGCGTTCGATGCCGCACTTCTCGCAAAAAACACTTACGCAACAATTTAAGAAATATAAAACTATAGAAACTAAATCTAACATATTAACCCCAAAACTGGTTTTATTTGCAGATGTTTATACTAACTACACCAATTCTCACATAGGAATGGCTACGATCAAGGTCTATGATAAATTAGGAATCCCTTTAACACTCAGCAAAGTATTAGCTGAAGGGAGGGCATCACAATCACAAGGTCTTATAGATTTGGCAACAAAAAGAGCTTTTAAACTTGCGCGTTATTTTGAACAATTAGTTGATAACGGTAATGAAATTATTGTTATCGAACCAAGCGTATTAGCACTTTTCAGATATGATTATAAAAAGCTACTTAATAATGATAATCTTTTTAATAAAGTATCAAAAAATACTTACGATGTAATTGAATATTTAAATAATAATTTGAAAAGTGGTGTTCTTGATTTATCTGATAAAGTAAATATCATAAATTCATTTAAACACATTTTTTATCATCCGCATTGTCAGATGAAGACAATTGGGATAGGTAATGCAGTGCCAGAATTTTTTAACAAGATGGGATTAAGAGTAGATATCTCCGACGTTGAATGCTGCGGAATGGCCGGTAGCTTTGGTTATAAAAAAGATTTTTATAATATAAGTAAGAATATTGGTAATGAACTATTAAAGCAAATAAGGAATTCAGTTTTATTTGACAGTAAGAAAATAATATTAGTTAGCGGAACATCCTGTAGGGAACAAATAGTTGATGAATTAGAAAATGCTGTATATCATCCTATTGAATTTTTAGAAATGGTTTTAAAATAAGTATACTTAATTTAAGTTGGGTCGAAATTGTTATATAAATGCCAATTTTACTAACTGGTGAAATGGCCAAAAATAATACCGGCCTTTCCAAATCAAATCTTCTATTATTTAATGGGATAGAGATAGAATTATCAGAAGCTGTATTCAGGACAATTAGTTATAAGTATACTGCCTTAGGTCCGAAAAAAAATAATAGATTATTTTAAGGAAGCACTTGAATTTTATCAAAGAAAATCTCGGATGAAAAAAGTGAATAATCAAATGAAAAGTTCTGGTACTCGACTGTTTGGTTGTTTACCAAAAATAGGAATTCGCCCTGTAATAGACGGGAGAAGAAAAGGAGTTAGGGAATCCCTTGAAAATCAAACAATGCAAATGGCAAAAATTGTTAAGAATTTTTTTGAAAATAATTTAAAGCATTCAAATGGAATAGGGGTTGAATGTGTTATAGCCGATATGTGTATTGGTGGAATTGCTGAAGCTGCACAGACTTCCGAAAAATTTGCTCGTGAAAATGTGGGAGTCTCATTAACTGTTACGCCATGTTGGTGTTATGGAACCGAAGTGATGGATACAGATCCTCTTATACCAAAAGCAATCTGGGGGTTTAATGGGACCGAACGTCCGGGAGCAGTTTATCTTGCTGCTGCACTTGCAGGCTACAACCAGAAAGGATTGCCTGTATTTGGAATTTATGGAAATGATGTTCAGGACATTAATGACAAATCAATACCGTCTGATGTTCAGGAAAAATTATTAAAATTTGCAAAGGCAGGATTAGCTGTTGCTGAAATGATAGGGAAATCTTATCTCTCGATAGGTTCTGTATCTATGGGAATCGCAGGTTCAGCAGTTGATCCTAATTTTTTCTATGACTATTTAGGTATGCGCAATGAAGCAGTTGATATGAGTGAAATTACCCGAAGAATTGAAGAAAAGATTTATGATGAAGAAGAATACAATAAAGCATTTAAATGGACTAAGAAATATTGCAAAGAAGGTGAAGATATAAATAAAAATAAATCCTCTCGGGAAAGAAAAGATTACGAATGGGAAATCGTTATTAAAATGGCGATAATTGTTCGAGATTTAATGGTTGGTAATTCTAAGCTTAATGAAATGGGATTCGGCGAAGAAGCTTTAGGGCATAATGCTATTGTAGCAGGATTTCAGGGGCAGCGGCAGTGGACCGACCATTTCCCGAATGGTGATTTCCTGGAAGCAATACTCAATTCTTCATTTGATTGGAATGGAATACGTGAACCATATATTGTGGCAACTGAAAATGACAGCTTAAATGGAGCTATAATGTTGTTTGGTCATTTATTAACAGGCACTGCGCAATTATTTTCCGATGTAAGAACCTATTGGAGTCCTTCCGCAGTAAAACGTGTTACAGGGAAGACTTTAAAAGGAAAAGCTACTGAAGGAATTATTCATTTAATTAATTCCGGCTCTTCAGCGCTGGACGGAATAGGTAAACAAAGAATTAAAGGCAAGCCGGCTTTAAAACCATTTTGGGAAATTACTGGAAGCGAAGTTGAGGCATGTTTAAATGCTACCAAATGGTGGCCCGCCGAATTAGAATATTTTAGAGGTGGTGGTTTTTCATCTCAATTTTTAACTGAAGGAGATATGCCAGTAACTATATCCCGTATTAACATAATAAAAGGTTTAGGTCCTGTTTTGCAAATTGCGGAAGGACATACAATAGAACTTCCAAAAGAGATTAATATAATATTAGATAGAAGAACGAGTCCTGGTTGGCCGACAACATGGTTTGCACCAATTCTGACGGGAAAAGATGTTTTTATAAATGTGTATTCCGTGATGGCTAATTGGGGCGCGAATCATTGTGCAGTAAGTTACGGACATATTGGTGATAAATTAATTACTCTGGCATCAATGCTTCGGATACCCGTTAATATGCACAATGTTTCTCCAGAAAGGATTTATAGACCAAGTGCGTGGGATGCGTTTGGAACCAAAGATCTCGAAGGGGCGGATTTTAGAGCTTGTAAAAACTTTGGTCCAATTTATAATAAATATAATTAAAATAAGATTACTTTTAAACTACTCAATCTTC
>CAYUVK010000120.1:0-15333 GCA_964448105.1 uncultured Ignavibacteriaceae bacterium | reverse complement strand
TTGTAATTCACTGAGGAAAGTTTTCGGCGAATATAAAGAAAATGTTGTAATTTAAATTATACCTTTTAACATTTTTCGGGAGGGCTATGATACCGACTCATATTGAACATATCGGGATAGCCGTTAAAAATCTACATGAATCTATCCGGTATTATGAAGATGTCTTGGGACTAAAATGTTATAAAATTGAAGAAGTAAAAGACCAAAAAGTAAGAACAGCTATTTTTAAAATCGGCGAATCTAAAATTGAATTACTGGAAACTACCGATCCGGACGGACCGATCGGCAGATTTATAAAAGATAAAGGTGAGGGTGTACACCACATTGCATTTGCAGTAAATAATATTCAGGAAGCATTGAAAGAAGTTAGAGCTAAAGGTGTATTTTTAGTCGATGATAAACCGCGTAAAGGAGCAGAAGAACTAAATATTGCATTTTTACACCCCAGATCAACTCATGGTGTTTTAATGGAATTTTGTTCTGATAAATAACAATTAGTGTTCAAAACTTTATAATTTCAATAGAATCCAAATTTATTTCAAAATAAAAATAAAAAAATTTTTGTATTAAACTAAAGCTAAACTCTCATAGTGAGAAATTGAAAACATAGCAATTTACTTAATATTTGATTATTCTATCCTGGCATATCTATTGAAAATTTATTTTTGTCTTAAACTATAACTATTCATACTCATAAGAGGGTCGGATGAAGCAGTTAAATCTCAAGCTGAGTAAAATAACTATCGTATTTTTAGTTTTAATAGTTTCATTAGTTATCCTAACATTTTTTTCTAAGAAGACTCAACCTCAAAAGAGTGGATTCTATATAAAAAACGACTTAATATTTAATTCTGTTAATAATGAAATTTATACCGGCAGAATAGTAGACACTGTTAAGAATAAAATAATTGAATATAATGTTGTTAATGGACTTAAGAACGGTGAATTTGTTATCCGGTATATGAATGGTAATTTTCAAATCAAAGGAACAATGAAGAATAATAAGAATTCCGGTGAGTGGAAATATTATTATCCTTCGGGACAACTTGAATCCCTAGGTAATTTTAAAAATGATATTGTATCTGATGAATGGATATGGTTTTATGAGAACGGCAAAAGGAAAGAAAAAGGAATTTTTGTTAATGGGAAAAGAGAAGGCAAATGGGATATTTATGACAGAAACGGAAGATTAAAAACAATTATATATTTTAGTAACGGCAAGGTAATTACTAAAGTATCAACACAAGAACCGGCTTCTATATAGATGTTTTATTATAAAATTTTTATTGAGGAAACATCAACGTGTTAACAGTATCAATTTCATCCTGATTAACTTTATGCCCCATATTCTTATAAACTTTTAATGTAACCTCCGCATTCATACCTTTTAGAATTTTTGATGTTGCCCGGACTCTTTCTAAAGGCACATGAGGATCCGGATCACTCGTCCCGATAAATACCGGGGTAAATTGAAAATCACCTCTATAATTTTCAGAATAAATTTTATCCCCGATCAATCCGCCTGTAAATGCAATAATACCCCCGTATCTTTGTGCATTTCGTGCCGTAAATTCAAGTGCAAGACAGCTTCCCTGGGAAAACCCTAAAAAAAATATTTTATCCGAATTTATCCCGCTATCATTTGCATCTTTCACAACATCTTTAAGCAAGTGCAAAGCGGAAGAAAGCCAGGGCTCATTCTGCTGCGGAGGAGAAAGAAATGAGAATGGATACCAGTTGTGATTCGTTGCTTGTGGTGCAAGCAGTGCAAAATCATCAATTTGAAGATACTGAGAAATGGATAAAATATCTTCTGCCGAAGCACCGCGCCCATGCACTAGAATCATAACTTTATCTGCTTCAGTTAAAGATTTTCCTGATGTACGGATTACTTTTGAATGCATATTTACTTATAGTTATCTAGATGAAGACTAACAGGTTTCACAACCTTTTGAATTTCGTTACGATACTTTTCATACTGCGGCGGCAGTTTTAATTCCTGTCCTAATTGTTTTACATCCTCATCAACAGCAAATCCCGGGTCAACAGTCGCAACTTCAAACAATACACCGCCCGGTTCTCTGAAGTATACGGATTTAAAATATTGCCTGTCAATAACGGGCGTTGGATTAAGATTTCTTTCAGCTATTTTATTTCTCACTTCCATTTGAGTTTCGGTATTATCGGTACTAAATGCAATGTGATGAATAGTTCCTCCCCCGCTCAAACCCCGCAGACTATCGGGGGAACATAAAACGTCTATATATTTACCGGGAGCATCGGACGCCGCAAAACGAAAACGGTTTCCTTTTTCAATTAATAAAGTATGATCCATTTGCTCCAAAAGTAAACCGGCAGTCAATTCATATCCCTCTTCCCAGATTTCAACATTATAAAAACCTTTTATTGAATGTTCTAAAGGAATATGCCCGTAGGTAAATCCTTTACGAACATCTTTATTATTAAACACAAGTTCCAAACCTAATCCATCCGGATCATTAAAATAAAGCACTACTTCATCAGTAAATCTTTCATAAGGATTTTTAAAGTCGATATTGTATTTCTTCAGCCGATCTTCCCAAAAGCCAATTGAAGAATAAGGGACTGAAAATGTAGTAGTATTAAGCATTCCTTTACCATGTCTTCCCCTTTGAATTCCTTCATAAGGGAAAAAGGTTAGAATAGTACCGGGCTCACCTGTTTCATTGCCGTAATAAAAATGATAAACTTCAGGTGCGTCAAAGTTTACTGTTTTCTTTACAAACCTAAGTCCAAGAACTCCTGTATAAAAATCAATATTTCTCTGGGATTCATCTGCAAGTGCAGTTATATGATGAATTCCATTGATTAGTTTTTTCATTTATTCTTTCTGATTTCTTTCTAAAATTATTACTTAACCTGAAATTATGTTATTCTATTTTAATTTATTCTAAGATATGGAAATTCGGGTTAAAACAATATCTGGCAGCGCAAGCGAGATAGTTTATATGCTAAAATTTTAGTTCTTGAATGACAGATCACCCTGTAATATTTTAAATAATCAGCTTAAAACTTATTATACTTTTAGAATTAATGTCCACATGTTTACTACATTTTTTACCGAATCATGACAATCTTTTTCTTTTGCGTTGTTTCACAAGAATTATTTAAAAAATTATTGATCATTAAAAATTTTCAGTTTAGTATATTGATTGGTCAATTTCGTTTTTTAAATCACCTATTTTATCATTAAATCATGAAAACAAATTGTCATAATATCTTTCTGAGCTTGATATTAAACGCTAGTAATTCAGATCTAAGTTGAACAATTATTTCCATCGTTGTAGAATTCCGTTTAGTCAATATATCTAAAGTGTCTGTGCTTATTAATGCTGCAGGTTTACTATTTATTTGCGTAATCACATCGTTTTTTATTAAACCAGATTCATAGGCTGGAGAATCTTTCATTACAAAATCGATTATAAAATTGCCGTTACTTAATTTTTGAAAATGAAAGCCAGCCATATTAAATAAGAAGGGTAACTCAAAATATACATTTGGCTTCAAATATATTTTTGAATTCCTATAATCAAAAGTAACCAGAAATCTTTTCAGCAGATCAATCCCCAAATTGCCATTAGATCTTAGGAATCCTTTTGCAAGTGGACGCAATGAAAAGGTAGTCACCACATCAAAAAATAGATAATCTGCGATTGTTATCTTTGATACTCTCCCTATATTACCCATAATATCTCCAATCGCTCCCGTACCAATCCTACTCTCTAAAACATTTCCCGGTAGAGAAAAATTCTCTATTGATTTTATATCCAGCGACAGTGCATGCCCAGCACCTGTATCAATTACCAGTTCTAATGGGACTTCATTACCTTTTGTGATTTCTGAAAAACACTTTATGAACGGATAATTTTGTCTTAACTCTAAATTCAGCTCTTGACCAAAATCTCCACTAACTTCATCAACGGAATTCCAAAGGTGTATTAAGTTTTTCTCGAAATCTATTTGCAACAAATAATTGCTGAATAACTCGTATCCAATCATACCATCAGCTTCTAATAAGTTAATCACATTCTGATTCATTGACATAACAATAACTTGTTTATGGAATAACTCCAAACCGCCTATATTAATTGTCGCTCCGCCTGCAATATCTGCTAATACAGGATCACCCCCGGCTCCACCGATATAAGTTTGACCACTAAAGTTTAAATTAAGCTTTTCAGTTTTTTCACTTTTAAACAATATAGCTCCACCAATGGGCAACCCGGTATCAAGGACTAATTTAATATCAGCATTCCCATTAATTTTTGCTTTTATTATTATGTGATTCAAAACCAGTTCAAATGGAATTGTTAAACTTTTCTTCAACATCGATTTGCTGCACTCACAATTGAATTGAAAAATGAGTTATTTATTAATGATTAGACCAAATATTTTATCTACAAGTAAATAAACTTGAAGCATATATCCGAAGAAATAATATAGTGAGCATATTTCAATCATGCTTATTTTTTTATTTTTATTTTATTGTACGGTTAAATTTTTTGGACCAAAAAATAATATGCGATAAATATTCCTGATATGATCCCTAAAATCAATAATCCACCTAGATCAATTAGTGTTAGATTTGTTGGAGAACCTTCTATTAAAGTTTCACCATATGAATAAGAAAAGATTATTGGGAGAAAAATCCCGATAAGAAATGTTGATTTTTTATTCTTAAATTCTGCCGGATTATTGAAAAATATTGCGAATCCGATAACTGCACAAACTAAGCCGAATATTAGGATAACTATCCATAAGCTCATTTGAGACTCCTTATCAATTATTGATTTAAACCATTTTCATTTAATCCAACTGACAGAATCGAAGCAGTTTCCCATCCATCATCGATTTGATCTGGGATCGGAAATACATTATTGTTTATACTTTCTGGATTGTTCGTGGAATCTAAGCATGATACAAATATATAAAGAACAGAAAATGTAAATACTAACCAGAATAAGTTTTTATAATTTGAGATTATGTAGTACTTTTTCATTTCACTAACAGCATCTTCTTAGTTTCAACAAAGTTTCCTACAGCCAGCTTGTAAAAATATATTCCACTCGCTATTGTTGTACCATCAAACTCTATTGCATATTCTCCTATTGATTTTTCTTCATCAACAAGAGTTGCAATTACATTTCCCAGCACATCATAAATTTTAAGAGTAACAAAACTTAATTTGGGAATATGATAATTAATTGTTGTTATAGGATTAAACGGATTAGGATAATTCTGAAAAAGTCGAATCTCCTTAGGTTGGATATCATTTTTCTCACTTGATGAAGTAATACCGTTTAGATATGTGATTGCGCTATTCAATTCTACATCCACAGAGTCAACGTACTTCGCAATCATATTCTCCCGCGTAAGCAGTACACGAATATCAGGAATTACACCTCCGTTTTTAGTTGAATCAGAATCAAGTTGAATTTTATAGTTTTCATTTAAAGATCTACCAAGTGGATAATTAATTGCCAATCCTCCAGGCATTAAGGTTTCACCACTTGTAAGTCCAAAGGTACCGCTTGTTCCGTAAAATCCAAGAGTATGCCCCTTTGATAGTCTTTGTATAGACATCGGAATTCCCTCCCCTGAACTCGCCGTGCCTGCATTTACGAGACAAATAACGGGACCTCCGTAATAACTCGATTGGGATTCAAGATAAATCGTGAAATTACCTATAACCTCAAACTCTTCTGTTTGCGGATTATAAAATGAAGCATATTCATAGAGTTCAGTATGGTCATAAAAGAAACTACTTAATAACGCTGCAAGCTTATCAAATCCACCTGGATTATCCCGTACATCTATTATTACTCCAGGAACCTGAGCTATATTAAAAGTATTAATAGCCTCATTAAATGTATCATAAATATTGTTATATGTTGGAAGTATGTTACCCTCCGAATCAAATTCTACTAATATCCTGCTTTTTATATAACCATATCCACTAGGTAGTATAGCATACTGAACCGGATTTAGAATATCATTAATAGTGATGTTAAAAGATCCATTAGTACTAAACATGGAGAAATTAGTTAAATCCCAAGTATTCATCCTGTCATCTATTGCTGATAGAGTTTTTGAAACAGTATTTTGTCCGGGATTAAAAAATGTAATTTCAACCTGATTCCCAATCGGCATACGGACTAAGCGCCTAAGTTGTGCCAGACGAATAGTTTCATTAGTAGCAGGGGGCTTACCTTCCCAAATAAGATTTGAATTTATCAATGCCTCGCTAATAGCCATACCATTCCAATTGATTATCGTCGCACCAACTTCAATTCCTTCTTGTTCTGCAGGACTACCTGGTAGAATCCTATTAACTACAATACTGCCATCTTCGAGTTCCGTAAGTGTTAAGCCGATTCCACCACCTATTTCTTCTAAAAATATATTCTGAAATGCACCGCTCACTCTTACATGTCCATCGGGGAAATTGTGAATAAAACGCCTGATGGCCAATTTATAAGCATTTGTATCGTTTTGATTTTGAGCATATTTAATCTGTAGGGAAAATTCATCATAGAAATTTTTCCAATCAATGCCCTTCCATCCCGTAAAAGGATAATAAGTTGAAAAATTTATAAACAGAGAGTCGAATGCTTCGGTGAATGAAAGATTACTGAAATCACCGTGTCCTTGTCCTAAAAGAGGTTGAAAAAAGAGAATAAAAAATATTAGAAGATGATATTTATTAAATATTTTCATGATCCTTCCTTATACTATACATTTGGAAACAGATTTTACTTTAGTAAGAGAACCTTCTTTTTTGTAAACATTTAACAGTCCTTGTCAACTCTTTAATTCGATCGGATTGGTTTAAGGACATACAGTTTTGATTTTATTGTTTGTACATTTTCATATGCTCAATTCAAATGTTCTATATTGCTTTATCTTTTATATATTCAACTGAGTGGGCAACTGCATTTTGTATTGCATCATTTAACGAACTTAAATAAGAAAAAAGAACCACAGTATCCCTCCCCAGTCCTTTAAATCTTAATAAGCGTTTTTGATCACTCACATCCCAACATTTAACCTCAATAGAAATAATACAATCTTCTAACGATGAACCTGACATAGAACTTGTTGCTGCATTATAGTATTGTGAATTTTCGTATGTATTACTTATTTCAATACTGTTTATGAATATTAGATAATCCGATTTGAGACTGCTAAAAAAACTATCTACTAAAGCCTGATTATAGTTCTTGAATGACAGATCACCCTGTAATACTTGTGGGACTTTTGATTCCAGCCGTGACAATTTAACTCCAGGAATTTGATATTTAAATTCTTTTGAAAATAAATCAAATAATTTATTATTTAACTTTTTGGCATCCGGATACTCATCATTGAATGTTTTAACAAATTCCTTTAAGAATATTTTCTCTGTTCCGGCAAATTTAATTTTACTATTATAAAGCAGTGTAAAATCATAGTCCTCGGCTCTAAATGATTCCTGAATATTGGTTACAGAGCTACAGGCAGAAAGTGATATTAAAAATAGAAAGATTAAAATTTTATTCATTTCTAATCTCCTTAAATTTTTTTTATAACTTATTTTTAGAACAGTAAAAGCTTTGAGCTTTAAGTAATATTCTTTAAATACTAGTTTTCATTAATAGATAAACCTTTAATTGTAAAGGAATAAAACCACAACTCCACCCATCAGCAAAATCATGGCAGTAGATAGAAACCATATTCTAATTTTCTTTTCTCTTTCTGTTAATTCCGACCATTGCTTTTGCGGTTTAGCAAGGGCCGTAAAATAACTTCCCAGACCTATTCCTATTAATGCACCGATTATAAATATTATCCAATTATTCATTTTACTCCTCCTATACCATCTATTTTTACCTAATGTTTAGTTAATCTAGTAACCTATTAATCTTCCCGCGACAAAATTCATTATATACTCTAAGTGTTATCATCAGGATCCTTTAATGAAAAATATTCCATTCGTCTATTAAACCCATTTGCTTAATATCATCAATTACCGGCATACACAATATATCCTAAGATTATACTGATTGTATTCTCAGTCGCATGAGCAAAAACTGCTTCCAATGCAGATCTCTTCCTTAAGTAAACTAATGCATATAAGAATCCAATTATTGAAATCGAAATCATGCCGCTGAGTCCCTGATATAAATGGCCGATTCCAAATATTATTGAGCTTAATATCAGGGCGAAGATAAGTCCAAACCTTCCAAATGTTTTTTCAAATCTGGTTAATACAAAAATTCTCCACAATTCTTCTGAAAAACCTCCCTTAAATAATCCTATAAATAGGAAAATGATTACATAGCCGGAATTATTAAACAATTTACTTATATCAATTCCCTGCTCTACTGATTTAGGAATTAAGATATTTATTATAGGCCCGGTGATAAAAGTATCTATAATAAATATGAGTGTTCCAAATAAAAATCCGTTTCTTAACTGCTTTAATAAATTATCTTTTTTGAATCCGATATCAAGATATTTTTCTTTCGACAATCGCAATAAAAATGTCACACATATTATTACCAGAATGGCAGTTATAAAAGCTTGTAGAAATACGTGAGGCATGGATTCGAAAACAGACAGAATACTATTGAGGAAGACAGTATTTCTAATTACTTTAACAATCCACACGACAATAATGAAAACGATGGAGATGTATAGTGCATTTCTTGCAGACACATTTTTCATATTATATTTTCCTTTTCCAGGTCGCCAAAACTAGTTGTTTTTTTTCAATCGCTTTTCTTAAAATTAACAGTCCAATAATAAACCAGATTACGATTACAATAATTGAAGCTTCGATACCAAACCTTCCACCCGTAATCCATTCCGGACCATTAATTATTGGTTTAATTAATCCATCTCTCTGAAAACCGGAATTGGGCATTCCGAATATACCTTCCTGAAAAAAATTCCAGCTAAAGTGCAATCCCCATATCAACCAGATCCTTCTCGTCAGCATATAAGCAGCGCCAAATAATATTGTGTCTGAAACTACGAGTGAAAGTGAAGTCAATATCGTTGCATTCTCATTTCCAATATGGGCAAAACCAAAAACCAAACCCTGTACAGCAATACCTATCCAGCTACCGGCGAATTCTTCGACCAGCTTGAATAATATAACTCTAAACAAGAGTTCTTCAGTAAACGACCCCATATAGTAAACGACTGTTCTGTCAGTTAGAATCTTGGGAGAGTTGAAGGAATCAATTTTGTAGTAACCTAATAACATCATCAAAGCAACCATAAAGCATACAATACTCATAGACATAATAAATCCTAATCCAAATTCTGGTATAAGACTTTTTGTATTAAATTCAAGCGCTTTTCTTTTTTCTACATAATTGGTGTATGATCTATAAGCTATTAGGAATAATACAAAAAATATTATGCCCCTTAGGTATCTTAATAGAGTGTAATATGGTTCCCCCAATGATTTAATAAGTTCTAATCCTACTAAATTCGCTAAAAAAGAAACTGGAAGAAGGAATAAAAGAGCAATAAATAACCTTGTAATTGGAAATTGAATAAATTTTCCAATCTGGTTTTGGGGAAAAACTTTCGTGAATAATTCGTCACTTTTATTATAATACAACTTTAACACCAATTATTAATAAAGAGCCTATATTAAAAACTAAATGTATTTCCTTAAAAAACAGTTTTTCATTATGTGTTATGTACAACAAAAAATTGAAAGTCAACGACTAAGTTTTTCAATTTTCCCGAATAGCTCTTTTTGAGTCTGTATTTTTTCTTCATTTCCGTAAACGCAAAAGGTATTCTTATTCAGTACATCCTCCATCATTTTTTTCATCCCTTTTATATCTCTCAAAGTTGTATTGAGAATTTCGTTACGCTCTCTTTGAACATCTTCTTTACTT
This sequence comes from uncultured Ignavibacteriaceae bacterium, assembly GCA_964448105.1. Lineage (GTDB taxonomy): Bacteria > Bacteroidota > Ignavibacteria > Ignavibacteriales > Ignavibacteriaceae > CAVQBP01. The sequence goes on along the minus strand of CAYUVK010000120.1, from coordinate 5,395 downwards.
GTTCTTTCCAAATAATTTTGAACAGCAATATTTCCTTTTTGAGAGGGTGTATACGGATTATCAATAGACGATATTGTCCCGATAATATATTTTGTTACTTCATCATTGGAAAAGTCTAGTTTATCAAGATAATCTGTTATTGCATTGTAATTATCCAGGGTTTCCTTAAGATTCGGATCCCGGTACGAATTAAATAAAACAAGCCCGTTTTGATTGAAAATGCTAAATCCACCATATGCACCACCTACTACCCGTACCCTGTTATGCAAAAAATCTCTCGAAAGCATTCGATTTAACACAAGCATTTTTCCACTCCAGTTATAACCAAGTTTCTTAAAATTATAACCTTCTATTACATATTGTACTTTTGATGGTGTAAGAAATCCTTCATTTTTTGGTTCGAGATTAAATTTCCAATTTTGATATTCAGCTTTGCCATCAGGGAGAGTATTAACAAAATTCTCCAGGTTATCAGAATACATTTGATAATCATTTTTTCCGCAAGTAACAGTCGCAGTTAAATTCTGTTTTGTGAAAAGCAGTGTAGCGGTTTTGACCAGTTTATCAGTAATTTCTTTATGCATTTTATCAAAATCGTTTGCAAGTTTTGTAACAAACCAATAGTATTCAAATCCATTAGTCAGTTCGTTAAACATACCGGAATTATTGAAATAGGAAATGAGACGACCTTGAGCATAACCATAACCATCCTGTTTTACCTTTTCATCCAATTGAGATTGATGCCGTGTGATTATTGCCTTTAAACGAGTTATATCGGTTAAACGGGTATGATTCACAATTTCATCTGTCAGCTCAAACAATTTATCTAATTTCACATTCAAAGCTTTCGAGTTAATAACAAACTTCGGCATAAAGGTTTTGTCATCCTGGTTTTCAAAAAAGTTTATCATGAAAGCATTAAATCCTCCTGTGTGAATATTCAATTCTTTATCCAATTCCCCGTAAGAATAATTTTCCGTATTCTGATTTCCTAAAACTTCGGTAAGAAGAGCGGCGTAAGGAATCAATTCTTGCGGAAGAACACGCACATCGAATAAAAATCTTGTATAAACTATATTATTTGTGAAATCTTCATAATAAAGAACCGGGGCATCAGATACCTTTCTCTCATCTATCGAGTACCATGTTGCGTCCCGGTTTACATCTTCCAAATCGAGAACAGGAATTGTTGAAAGAGCTTCCGGGGAATCCTCCTTTTTCTGATAAGCAATTAATTCTTTTGTTTCTTTTACTAATAATTCTTTATCGTTTGTACTAAGAGTTCCTTCATAATTTTTTAGCTCTTTTTCAATTATGGCTTTGTTCTCCTTCTCCAATCCAGGTTTAGGTTCCATTATAAGAAGGAGCGCATGTGGATTATCTATAAAATAATTTTGAATTATCGATTCCAGATAGTCTGTTTCAAGTGCTGTTTTAACTTTTGCTAACGGTTTTTCGTATTCTAGAGTTAAATACGGGTCATCAGCAAAAAACCAGCCTGGAAGTATTTGAAAATTGTACACCAATCCTTTCTGAGGAGTATTGCCTTCACGCAATAGAAATTCAGCACGGTTAATCGAACCTTCGACGGCTTTTTTATCCAATCCTTTTTCAACAACATCACGAAGGGTCTGAAATACAATATCACGGAATCTATCTTTATCTGATGAATTGGCATTCTGAACAATTATCTGAAATACATTTTGCTGCAATTCATCCACAGATGCACTCACATCTTTCCCGATCCCAGCTTCCTGCAATGCTAAACGAACAGGAGCCGATTCTTGATTTATCAATACATCAGCTAGGGTATTCAATGCCATAACTAAAGCTCTATCAGTGTTCAGTCCGGCAACAAAACTAAGTGAAAGATATGTTTGATTTTCGGTTTCACTTCCTTCGGCAACAGGATATTGGCTTGTTACTTGCTTCATTGCACTAAAAGGTTTTTGAAGAGGAAAAGTAATCGGACGAGGAGCTGTATTGTAATTCGATAAATATTCTTTATCAATAAAAGCTAGTTCTTTAGCTAAATCTGCATCACCGTAAAGAAGAATATAGCTATTTGCCGGATGATAATATTTCCTATGATAATTTTTAAATTCATTGTAAATTAATTTTGGAATGGCAGAAGGATAACCTCCGGCAGTGAACCGATATCCATTATCCGGAAATAAATTTTTATACATCTGATAGTTAAGTTCTCGGGTCGGATTGGAAAAAGCTCCCTTCATTTCATTATAAACTACTCCCTTATACGTTATTGACCCGTCAACTTTTTCCATTTCATAATGCCAGCCTTCTTGTTCCAATATGCGGGGATCATCGTAGATACGTGGATTAAAAACAGCATCCAGATATACATGCATTAAATTAAAGTAATCCTTTTCATTCATACTGGCGATGGGATAACATGTGAGATCATCCCCTGTAAAGGCATTCATGAATGTACTGAGTGATCCTTTTCTCAATTCATCATAAGGGCTTTTCACCGGGAAATTTATTGATCCATTTAAAACCGAATGTTCCATTATGTGCGGAGTTCCGCAATCTGATTCGGGGTCCGTTTTAAAAGCTATACTAAAGAATTTATTTTTATCTTCAGCGGCAATTTTAAATAATCTTGCCCTGCTCTTAACATGTTCGAAATACAAACATTCTGCATTGACTTCTTTAACAAACCGCTTTTCCAGCAATTTAAATCCTGAATATATCTCGCCTTTCTTATATTCTTCGGCAAAGCATAATGAATGCACAAACACCAGCATAATTAAAAACCGTAAAACCAATTTTATTTTATTCATTTTATTGTCCTTTAATAATGTGAATAATTTAAATCTCATTTGATTTCTATTACCCGAAAAACCAATAAAATCCTTGGAATATTTGGTTTTAGTAACTTACATTTGAGTTACTTAATTTTCTTTTACTGAAAAAAATATTTTTATCTAACCCCAATAATGTTGTTATAATCTCCGTAAATGTTTTATCAACAATGAATTATTACAGTACCGAAATTATATAGTAAGATCAAATTTGGAAATATTTTTTATTCAAATGGCAGAATTCTTATTTAAGAGATCAATATGAATGTTTAAATAAGCGAAAGGCAGACAATAAATCTTTGGTAAATTTTACAAATTTGATTATCTGAATAAATAAAATCATTGCTTTTTGAATTTGGTAACGATCTTTCGAGTAAAAATACGACCGCTCAAATGAATATTGATTTAGATTCAATATGAATTAATATACTTTTGTAATCCAAATTCCCGTAATAAGTATCATTATTATAGAGATGATTAAAGATACTCTTGAAAGTTTGTTTAGAAAGAGTGTAATAAAACGAGGGTACCCTTCCTTCTGGATTATAAATTCTATTGGCTGGATAATTTTTATTGCAGTTGATACTTTTATTGTTTCCCCGGAGCTTGTATTAAACAGCTGGCACGCGTTTATTGACAATACTCTACAATGGACGACAGGTTATTTTAGTACCATCGGCCTTAGAGCAATCTATAAAAAGTTTCCTTATAGAGCAAAATCCTTGATGATGGTGCTGGGATTTACTTTAATTTGCTCACTAATTGTATCATTCATTATGTACACTGCCTCTCATTTAATTTATGTTTTGATGAATCCCATCGAATCAAAAGAATACATAAAAACCTTCACTTCGTATAGTTACATTGCATTTAGATTTACACAGATTCTGCCGCTGGTAACTACCTGGAGTCTGCTTTATTTTGGGATCAAACTTTGGCTGGATTGGACAAATGAACACAATAGAGCCGAAAAATTAGTTCTAATGGCTCAAAGTGCTCAACTGCAAATGCTGCGTTATCAGGTAAATCCTCATTTTTTATTTAATTCTTTTAGTTCTTTGCGAGCATTAATCAGATCAAATCAGGTAAAAGCTGAAGAGATGGTTTCAAAGTTGTCTGAGTTTTACAGGTACTCATTGACAGTAAAGAACAATACCGAGGTTCCGCTAATTGAAGAAATAGAAGCTGTTGAACATTTTTTTGAAATAGAAAAAATTAGATTCGGCAGTAAGTTTGAGTTTTATGTTACTATCGAGCCTTTGGCTGAAGAATACCCTGTCCCCTGCTTTATTATTCATCCTCTGGCAGAAAATGCAATTAAATATGGTATGCAAACCAGTGCATTACCATTAATAATTAAGATTGATGCAAATGTTAGAAACAATAACTTATTAATATGTGTGGCCAACTCCGGGAACTGGCTTAAAGAGAGTACCGATAATCGTAGGCAAAGTACAAACACCGGATTATCAAATGTAAAAAGCAGATTAGAATATTCATTTCCTAATAATCATACGATTGATATTAAAGAAGAAGCAGGATTTGTTAAAATTATAATTGAGATTTACAAGGAGGTAAAATGAAAACAACCTTTAAATCTATAATTGTTGATGATGAAGAACTTGCCCGTGAAGACCTAAAAGCATTATTGAAGGATTTTAATGAAATCGAAATAGTTGGTGAATCCGAAACCGTTGAGGAGACCAAGGAATTAATTGAGAAATTAAATCCGGATTTGATATTCCTTGATATACAAATGCCGGGCAAGTCAGGATTTGATTTGCTTGAGGAAATACATTCTAAAGCGAAAATTATTTTTGTTACAGCTTATAATGAATATGCGATCCGCGCCTTTGAAATCAATGCAATAGATTACTTAATGAAACCTGTGAATAAAGAACGATTATCACAATCAATAGAACGGTTGAAAATGGAACATGAAATCAAGAAGAACATTCAAACAAAATTAGAATTTAATGATAATATTTTTCTTACAGTGAATAATAATTACCAGTTTGTTAAAATCGGTTCTATCATAAAAATTACATCGGCAGGAAATTATACTGAGATTTATACTTCTTCAAATCTTAAAGGTTTGGTTTTAAAATCATTAAAAGAATGGGAAGAAAGACTACCAATAAATTATTTTGTGAGGATACATCGTAGTGCAATAATAAATATTGAATTTGTGGCTCATCTTGAAGAGTGGTTTAATTATTCATACAAAGTATACTTAAAAGGGATTGATGAACCGCTTGTTATAAGCAGACGTTACGCTGCCACGCTTAGGCAAAGAATGATATGAAAGTAAAATATAAGTATAGTAACCTTTTACTTCTACATTTGTTATTATGACTATACTGTCATGGAATAAATTTTTATTTTTTATAGATATTAAAATTAGTTGATTTCCTCATGACTTTATCATCAACTGCTCTGCGGGCTAAAGGATAATATGTGAGTTCCTTCGGAAGAATCCTCAACCTTTTATTTTTAACTTGATTTAATAAAATGGGAATGTTTTGTACACCCGGAAGGATTCGAACCCTCAACCTTTTGATCCGTAGTCA
>CAYUVK010000119.1:0-15579 GCA_964448105.1 uncultured Ignavibacteriaceae bacterium | reverse complement strand
TTCTGGACAAACAGCAATTATTTCTCTTACTTTAAGTTGACGCCTATGCGATTTTAATCGGGATCCCTCGAAATGACACTTACTTTCTAGGAATCTCCATACCTTAAAATTAAAGTGTTAACTGTTTAACAGTTTTTTTATCTTTGACGATTACCATGAGTAGTTAATTTACATAAAAATTCTTATTTAATTTTTTTATAAAAATTCAAATCACATTTTAGGGAGAGTAATTATAAACTCGGTATACTCTCCTTTTGTGCTGTTAAATTTAATCTCGCCTGCATGTTCTTTCACAATGATATCATAACTAAGGGAAAGGCCCAATCCAGTACCTTCACCCGAGGGTTTGGTGGTAAAGAAAGGGTCAAATATTTTTTCACGGACTTCATCGGGAATCCCATTACCGTTGTCTCTTATCCTTACTTCTAATTTACCTCCTAAATCCAATGTAGATACTTTAAGAGTCGGAGAAAAATGATTACCTTTGGACCTTTTCTTTTTATTTGCTTCATAAAATCCATTATTAATAATATTCAAAAATACCCTGCTGACATCCTGCGGAACAATTGATATTTTTTCAATATTTTTATCATATTCTTTTTCAATTGAAGCATTAAAAGAAGTGTCGCGTGCCCTTAAACCATGGTAAGCTAAATTTAAGTCTTCATCAAGTATTGCGTTTATATCCGATGGAATCCTTTCTCCAGATTTCCCTCTCGAATGCTGCAACATGCTCCGGACAATGCTGTCGGCACGGTTACCATGTTCATTAATTTTAACGGAATTTTGTTCTATATTCAAGATAATATCTTCAAAATTTTCTGCCAACTCTTTTCCAATCTTATCTTTAACCTTTTCAAATTCTTCTCTAAGTTCTATTACCAGTTCTTTTGATAACTGAGCAAAGTTATTTACAAAGTTCAGAGGGTTTTTAATCTCATGTGCGATACCTGCAGTTAACTGTCCAAGTGAAGCGAGTTTTTCCTGGACTACTAATTTTTCCTGTGCTGCTTTCAAATCATTTAAAGTTGTATTTAATTTATTTATCGTTTCATTTAATTTTTTGTATGCATCCGCGTTATCTAATGCAATTGCAGTATAAGAAGCTAGATTTTGTAAAAGGCTCAGATGATAATCCTGATAAGCGTTCTTATGAAAACTCTGGATAGTAATTATACCCAATAAACGTTCCTGCGAGATCAGAGGTAAATAGATAATCGACCATGGTTCTTCAGACATAGTCCCGTCTTCCAGCATCCTATGAGGTTTTTGATAATTTTTAATATAATTTTTGTACTCTGAAGACACATCATTAATAAAAACCGGTTTACGGTTGTCTATACACCATACAGGGAATTGGTTTTTATCTTTAACATCCCTCGAATAAGGCGGATACCGTTTCCCTTTCTCCATAGAGAGTTTGTATTCAATCTCTTCCTTTTCCGGATTATAGATGCCTACTCCGAATATTGTAGCATCGGCTAATTGATTAACATGTTCATATAATTTAAAGAAGATTTTATCGAGATCAAGAGTAGCAGTAATTTCTTTTCCTATTTCACTTAAAAGCTCAATATTCTTCTTTCTTTCGTTTTCCGCCTGCAATGCTTTCGTTTCAGCTTCGGCAGCCTCAGCTCTAAGCTCCGATTCCCGTAAACGCGAACGCTGTCTTTCTTTAAGCATTAATCTGCGGCGCTGAAATCGATCTGTACTAAAAACCAATCCTCCAAATATTATTACATACCCGATGTATGCCCACCAGGTTCTGTACCATGGCGGTAATATTTTAAATGAATAAGTCCCTGTACTGCTTTGTACACCAAGAATATTTTCAGCGGCTACTTTAAATGTATATTTGCCCGGAGGAAGATTTGTATATTCCTTTGTGTTTTCTTTTGACCACGCAGACCAGTCATCATCAAAGCCATCCAGAAAAGTTTTAAAAGTGTTTGTATTTTTACCTTCATAGCTCGTAGCCGAAAAATTGAATTTTATTGAATTATATTTATAGAAAATTTCCGGAGCACTGGAAGCAGTCAACATCTCTCCGAAATAAATTGTTGAATCCTTACCTATGTCTACTCTCCGGACAATTGCAGGATAATCTGTATTATTCAAATTATTCTTTGAAAAATCGTACCTGATTACTCCTGAACCTGAAAGAAACCAGGTAACCCCGTTTTTTTCAGTATAAACTTTTGCTACTTGTTCACTTGCAAATCTATTAAAAGGTGAAATCAGCCATTGATATGAACCATCGGGCTGAAGAGTGCCCATTGCCAGGGAACTCCGGGTACCAAGCCATAAATGTCCAAGGCTATCCTGTTGAAAAAAGGAGACACTATTGTTATCTGCTATTTTATAAAAAGAAGAAATAATGTTATCGGAAGTATCGGAATAAAATATTTTCCTGCTTTCATCAAATTTGTAGGTGCTGTCAGCGGTTGTGAAATAAATTGTGCCATTAAATTTATTAACATAGTTAAAACCGCTTTGTAGGCCATTGTTTTTATCAAAATGCTCAATATGCGGTTTGGTTACTATAATGTTTCCATCTTTATCTTTCCGGAATGTAATATTGAATACACCAGAAGCGTTTGTTCCCACCCACAATGTTCCGTCATTTTCTTCAATTATAGAAGACGCAACATCTGCAATATTCAGAATTCTGCCTTCATCAATCCATCGATTTCCGCTTTTTAATAGTGACCATAAACCCTGTGCACCAACAAAGACTCGTTTTGAATTCAGTTTTGATAACCTGAGTGATTGGATGTTATATTCATTTCCAACTGTTTTTCTAATTACTGTAAGTTTGTTCTTATCGATTTTAAATAAACCGTCGAAAGTTCCGACAAGCAGTTCATTGTCTATTTTAAGAAAAGCAAAAGATTGATTGCCGCTGTTTTCAAGCAACTGCAAACTTGAAGTATGCGGATCCAGATAATAAACACCGTTATTTGCTGCAACATATATAATTCCTTTATACCTGATAATATCAAGGGGGGGAGACGAAAGATTATTTCTTGAATCGTAATAACTTACAGGAGAAGAATAATCTACTCTGGAAATGCCGTTCTCTGTACCCAGCCAGATAGCGCCGGACCGATCCTGAAATGTGAAAAGGATACCGTTACTGATAATTCCACTTTTCTTGGTGTATCTCCTTACTTCTTTACCAGTAGTGTCAATTACAACTGCTCCGCTGCTTATTGTTCCCAATAATATATTTCCATCTGAAAGTATTGTCCCGGGATAATAGATTAAATTCTCTTTGATTAATTCATCGGCTTCAGTTTTAAAGGGGATAAAACTTTTTCCATTATACTTAAATAATCCCATTGTGCGTGTAACAATTAAAATTGTTCCTTGTTCTCCCGGGAAAGGAAGCATCACGTATATTCTTTCATTTGCAAATTTTTCGCCCCCTTTCAAGAGAATTAAAGAATCATCTTTTAAAATTTCCAGTCCCTTTCCCCATTCCCGCACATATACCTTTCCATTAACCTTAAATATTAGATGGAAATCGTTGTTACCTTTTATAATTTTAAATTGTTCTTTTTGAATATCCCAAATTAGAAGGTACTTCATTGCATCAAAATAGACTCTGTTATTGAGAACAAAAGTTTGCCAGACATCGGAAAAATCTCTTTTATCCGCCGGTAAAAATTTCATTAGGGAGTGAAATGTCAACCTGCCCGAAGAGTCAGGGGAAAAATACCCCAGGTCACCAACTGCTCCCACATATAATTTCCCATCACTGCCGCTTGCGATGGACCGAAGGGTCGTTTTATTCGGCACCTGGTAGAACCTCCAGTTTACACCGTCAAATTCGAGCAGCCCGATATCATTTCCGAAATACATTATACCCCTTTTGTCCTGGCTGATTCCCCAGTTTCCCTGGAAAGCACCATATTCCTTTGGAGAATAATTAGTTATAAGGGGATAGCCGTTTTCTGTGCTGTTTTGAGGAAGAATAACAGAAACAGATAAACAAGAAAAAATAAAAAAAGGAATTATTCTTTTCATAATATAAAGACTATATAGTTTAGGTAATCTAATTTTTTCAATCAGTTTAAAAAACGTCTTTTTGATGTTATTCTGGAACTAATTTTAAATAATGACAATGAAGGTAGATTGCATAAGTTTAATTTGTATAATTTAATTAAAATTTTCCTATTAATTCAAAAATTTTGAAGCTTATTCCTCCAAGTTGCTCTGTATCAACTATTTCCATTATAACTTAAAGGCAGCAGGATGATGAACTGTGTACCAAACTGCGCCGAGGCTTCCACCGCTGCATTAGCTTTGGTGGACAAGTCGGCGGGCAAGCCTTCACCTGCATTTGTTTCAACTTTCAACTCTCCGCCATGTACTTTGGTAACAATATCATAACTTAGCGACAAACCTAAACCAGTGCCTTCACCAGTCGGTTTTGTTGTAAAGAACGGCTGGAATATTTTATCTAAAATATCTGCAGGAATTCCATTCCCATTATCACCAATTCTTATTTCAACTTTTCCATTCAATTTTTTTGTAGAAACTTTAAGTAAAGGATTAAAATCATCACCGCTTTTCTTCTTTCTATCATAAGCGGCATAACAGGCATTATTAATTATATTTAAGAATACTCGGCCTATATCCTGCGGAACAACATTTATTTTTTCTAAAGTTTCATCATAATCTTTTTCTATCGTAATGTTGAATTCTTTATTTTGTGCCCTCATACCATGATAAGCTAAAGTGACATACTGATCCAGAAGATCATTTATATCTGTTAATGTTTTCTCACCCGATGATCCTCTTGAATGAAGCAGCATTCCCTTAACGATTGAATCTGCACGTTTGCCATGCTGGTTTATTTTATCAAGATTTTGTCTTAGATTTCCTACTATTTCGATAGCTTCTGCTTTATTGTTATTCTGTAATTCTTCTTCCATCTCGTCCAGCAGTTCTTTACTTATTTCAGAAAAATTATTTACAAAGTTTAGCGGATTTTTTATCTCGTGTGCTATACCTGCAGTAAGTTCACCAAGCGAAGCCATTTTTTCGGAATGGATAAGTTGCGCTTGAGTAGACTTAAGTTCTGTATATGCCTTTTCAATTTCTTTAGCATGCTCAAGTTCCTGTGTTTTGCGCTCGTTTTCCGCCCGTTCGCGTTCTTTTTTTACAAGGTAGCGTCGTTGAGTGCGATCCACTGCAAAGATTCCGGCAGCTAAAGCCAGCACATAAAATATATAAGCCCACCACGTTCTGTACCACGGTGGTAATATTTCGAATGAATAGGTTCCTGTGCTGCTTTCTATACCCAGAATGTTTAATGCGTTTACTTTAAATGTATATTTACCGGGAGGGAGGTTTGTATATTCTTTTGTATTTTCGGTTGACCATGAAGACCAGCTCTTGTCAAAGCCTTCAAGGAATGTCTTGAACTTATTTGTGTTTTTGCCTTCGTAGCTTGTTGCAGAATATCTAAATTTTATGGAGTTGTTATTGTATGTTATTAACGGGACTGTAAGAGTATTTAATTTTCCTCCGAAATATATTGTTGAATCAGCGCCAATTTCAACTTTCCGTACAAGGGCGGAATAATCGGTATTATTTAAATTTTTCTTTGTAAAATCATATCTAATAATACTGGAAGAAGCAAGGAACCACACAATATTGGCACTTTCCACATAGACTTTATTTATCTGTTCATCTGAAAATCTTTTAAATGGTGCAGTTACCCATTTATATGTATCATCCGATTGAAGCAGACCCATCGTCATTGTTCGTTCAGTTCCCATCCATAACCGGCTTAAACTATCTTGTTGAAAGACAATCAAACTTTTATGATCGAGTATATTAACACAAGCAGAAATAATTTTATCCGAAACATCGGAATAAAATATTTTCCTGTTTTCATCAAATTTATAGATGCTATCGGCAGAAGAGAAATAAGTTTCGCCGTTAAACCTGTCAACCCACATCTGGCCACTTTGCAGTCCATTTGCTTGATCAAAATGCTCAATAACCGGTTTAGTTATAATTATATTTCCTTTACTGTTTTTACGAAATGTAATCCTAAATATACCGGATGCATTTGTCCCTATCCAAAGCTTGCCGTCTTTTTCTTCAACTATTGAATTCACTACATCTGTAATATCGAGAATTTGTCCTTCATCGCTCCAGCCATTCCTGCTTTTTAATACCGACCATAAACCAATAGCACCTACATAAATTCTATCATGATTTATTTGAGATTGTTTAAGTGCATGAACAATATATTCATTGCCGACTGTTTTTCTGATAACGGATAATTTATCCCTATCGACCTTAAATAAACCATTAAATGTTCCCACTAGTAATTCGTTACTACTCTCAAGAAAAGTAAACGCCTGATTATTACTGTTCTTTAAAAGATGAAAATTTGAAGTCTGCGGGTCTAAAAAATAAACGCCATTATTTGTTGCAGTGTAAATAATTCCATTATGACGGATAATATCATTTGGTAGTGCTGAAAAGTTATTCCTTGAATCAAAATAACTTATGGGAGAGGTATAGCTTATTCTCGATATTCCGTTACCCGTAGCAAGCCAAATTGCTCCCGACCTGTCCTGCAATGTGAAATAAATGGTATTACTTGAAACGCCGCTTTTTGTGTTGTAAATGCTAACTTCTTTCCCGGTAGTGTCAATAACTAAGGCTCCGCCGTTCATTGTTCCCAATAAAATATTTTCATCGGAAAGTATTGCCCCTGGAAAATAAATTAAATTTTCTTTTATAAATTTATCCGCCTCTGTTTTAAAGGGAATAAAATTATATCCGTCATACTTAAATAATCCCATTGTACGGGTAACAATTAAGGTTATTCCTTCTTCGCAGGGAAATGGAAGCATTACATATATTCTTTCATCTGAAAATTTTTGGCCTCCATTCAAAAGAAATAATGAATCATCTTTTAGAACCTCAAGCCCCTTTCCAAATTCCCGCACATATATTGTTCCGTTAACCATAAACATTACATGAGAAGCGTTTTGACCTTGAATAATTTTAAATCTTTTATTTTGAATATCCCATATAAGAATATATTTGGCTGCATTAAAATATACTTTACCTTTACTAACAAAAGTATTCCAAACATCGGAGAAATCTCGCTTATTTTTTGGGACAAAATCCATTAACGAGTAAAATGTTAATCTGCCTAAGGAATCGGACAGAAAATATCCTAAATCACCTTGTGCACCAGCATATATTTTCCCGTCTTCACCGTTGGCTAAAGACCTAACAACCGATTTATTCGGCATCGGGTAAAGCCTCCAGGCAGCGCCGTCAAACTCAAGGAGTCCTTTTTGGTTCCCAAAATACATTATACCTCTTTTATCCTGAATGATGGTCCATATTTGTTGGTTGGCACCATACTCATTTGGTAAATAATTACTAATTAGGGGGTAGCCGCTTTCCTGTTTATTTTGGCTGTGTAAAGGCAATTGAATTAAAAGAGCAATTAAAAAAATTAACATACTGTTAGAGTTTGGAATTTTTCTAAAATAATTTGTACTTGTTATATGTTTCATTAAGCTGCTTTTATATCCTGATCATTAAGCAATTATATAACCATTTCGGTTATTTCGGAAGTGTTACAGTAAAGGTTGATCCTTCACCTTCTTTACTGTCCAATGTTATTGTTCCGCCGTGCACTTTTGTTACAATATCATAACTTAGCGACAAACCTAAACCAGTGCCTTCACCAGTTGGTTTAGTCGTGAAGAACGGCTGGAATATTTTATCAATAAGATCAGCAGGGATTCCATTTCCATTATCTCTTATTCGGATTTCAACGTTGTCTTGCAAATTTTTAGTAGAGACTTTAAGTGTTGGGAAAAAATTATTTCCATTCTTTCGCTTCTTTTCATTTGCCGCATAGCATGCATTATTAATTATATTAAGAAATACTCTACTCATATCCTGAGGAACAACTTTTATTTTTTCTAAAGTTTTATCATAATCTTTTTCTATTGTGATATTGAAATCCTTATCCTGTGCCCGCATTCCATGAAAGGCAAGATCAACATATTGATCAAGCAGATCATTTATATCGGTTAACATTTTCACACCGGAACTTCCTCTTGAATGAAGGAGCATTCCCTTTACTATATTATCTGCGCGAATTCCATGATTATTAATCTTTTCAAGGTTAATTTTTAGATTGCCGATTATTTCCTTCATTTCCAAATATTTTTCTTTCTCTAATGCCGGATTGTCTCTCTCCATAACCTCGGATAAATCATCAATCATTTCGGTTGATAGAAGTGCAAAATTATTTACAAAGTTGAGAGGATTTTTAATCTCATGAGCTATCCCCGCGGTTAATGATCCTAACGATGCTAACTTCTGCTGTGTGATAAGCTGTTCCTGCGTTTTTATAATTTCATTATTCTTTTCCTGCAGCATCTTGATGGATTGAGCTTTAGATATTGCCGATACGGCGTGTTCTCTGAACCTATTTAAAATCCTGGCTGTGGAGGGATCAAAAACATCCTTTTCTGCGAAACTATCAAATACCACATATGATTCTAACTTATTATCCCATTCAACTGCCATTATAAGCATTGATTTTGCTTTACTTATACCAGTTAATTTTTCATCACCAAACAGTTTTTCAGTCCTGCTGATTATATAAATATCTTTTTCTATCTCATCAGAATTTTCCGTATATCTTTTCTTCAATTCATCAGGTTCGAAAGCGACAGATTTAAGAGCATCAACGTTATACCCGAGAGTGAATGCGATATGAAACATGTTATCAGTATGATCAAGTAGAAACACTGCAGCTTTTTCCGCCTTTGGAATAAAGCTTACTGTTTGTACCAAAAGCGAATTGAAAAGAGTATCAATATCTTCCGCATTATTAATTATCCGCACCAATTTATCAACCGTTTCAAGTTCTTCTGCCTGTTTTTTAATTAGCTCCGCTTCATGGAGTTTTGCCCTTTCCTGTTCCTTTCGAATAATACGGCGGCGCATTATCCTGTCGGTTATGAAAATTCCAAGAATAAACAACAGCGCATAAATGATATACGCCCACCACGATAAATACCAGGCTTGTAAAACTGTAAATAAGTATGTATCTTCCTGACTTACAATTCCGTATACGTTTTTTGCCCGGACATGAAATTTGTAATCACCGCTCGAAAGGTTGGTATATTCCTTTTTTGGTTCTGTTGTCCATTGCGACCATCTGTCATCATTTCCCTCAAGATAATACTGGTAAAGGGTTGCTTCAGGTTTATCAAAAGTAGCTGCCGAAACACTAAAACTTACATCGTTTCTGCTAAAGGGAAGGATTATTTTTTTATCTTGAAAGCCAGTTGGTTTTGCACCTCCATAAATAATCGAATCGTTACCAACTCCAACTTTCCTTATCAAACTTGAGTATTTTATTTTAATATCTTTTTTGATAAGAGAATTATAATGTACCAGTTCTTCATCTGTACTTATCCAGAGTGTTTCTTTCTTTGTAATAGAATCAGATTCAGTATACATAGCAGTAATGCTATTTAAATCTAATCTCCTAAAAACCGGGATAGGTTGCCAAACATATTGCCCATTTTTTTGCAGTATTGCTTTACCAAGTTCGTCAATACCGTTCACATTTGCTAAAATCCATAAATCGCTATTATTCCCTTTTATAATGTTTAGAATAGAATTGGTTGAATCAGCTAACACCGGGCCAAGTGTTGAATCCGGTACAAATTTTTTTAATGAATTGTCAAATCGAAATAACCCTTTATCTGTTGCAAGCAGTATTTTGTCTTGAATATCATATAAGCTCCATTTATAACCAGGCAGCCTTTCTTTAGGATAACGTTGATAATGTAATTTATTTTTTTGCCCGGTTAAAAGATTATCCATCCTATCTGTAACATGAATTATTCCTCCATCAAGACTTTTGAGCCATAAGCTACTGTCTTTATCTTCAACTATGGAAACCAATTCTTCATCAAAATTTGTTTTATAGATATCAAATTCCTTTTTCTTTTTTTGCTGCTGAAGTATTGACAGCCCACCTCCATGTGCAACATATATCCTTCCATGAAAAAATTTGGAAGGCAATATCCAATTAGTTGAATTATCAATTAGTGTTTTCTTTAATTTATCATTCTCAATTATTGTAAGTCCCCAATTAGTTCCGGCAAAGAGAATCCCTTTATAATCTAATAAAATGTACCCGGGTTTATTAATACCTTTTACTAATTTAAAAGAATCACTTCCTTTGTCTAAATAAATTACACCAAAATCATTAGTAACATAAAATTTACCGTTAAAGCGTAACATTGAGTATAAAGGATACTTCAATGAACCTTTCTTGGGTAAGATTGATAAAGGCGAAGGAGTTTCACAATGTACAATTCCATTATTTGTTGCCAACCATAAACCACCCTGTTTATCCGGGTAAATATCATAAATAGCATTTGTTGGTAAACCTGAATTTTCATCAATAATGTTAAGCAAATGTCCTTTGTGATCAATAATTATAACACCACCCCGCTGAGTAGCGAAAGCGAAATTCCCATCTGCTGTAATGCAGGAATTATAAACCTGGCTATTCTTTAATAATGAGTCTACCTCAGTTTTAAATGGAGAGAATTTATCACCGCCGGATAAAAACAAACCACTATAATTTGTAGTAACCAGAATTCCATTTTTATTATTTGAGTTCCCCTCCTTGAAAGGCAGCATATCGAAAACGCCGGTCTTAGAGAAATATTTACCGTCAGGCATAAGCTTTAAAGAATCACCTTCGATCATCATTAATCCCGTACCGTCATTCCTCGTATAAATTTTATCATTAACCTTATATAACCTGAAGGAAAAAACCGAATCCAGGATTTTTATATTGCTTCCATTCCATCTGAAGATTTTATCTTTTGTCTTAAAATACACTACTTTATGAGAAGTGATAACATCCCACATTTCACCAAAATCGCGGTATTTTTTATTGAGATAAGGAAGTAACGATTTAAACTTCAATTGCCCTGTAGAATCAGGATTGAGATAACCATAATCAGATGACGCACAAACGTATATCCTGCCGCTATCATCCATTGCTAATGAGCGAACTGATAAATTATATGGCGTTTTTATTACCCGCCACGAAGTTCCGTCAAATTCTAATATTCCATTTTCATTTCCGAAATAAATAACACCACGCTTGTCCTGAAGTACGCACCAATTTGCAGAGGACAACTTATATTCTTTCGGGCTATAGTATTTAATTAATGGCTGACCAATTTCCCGGTATTTATAGTTTACGGTTTGCCCGAATGATACTGATAAAAAGGAGAAAAATAGCAACGTAAACAGAATATTATATAATCTTATTTGAACCATTTTAGAAATTATGTAAATATTTTTGAAATTAAGATTTAGGTATAGTAATTATAAACTCAGTGTATTTACCTTCCTCACTCTCAAATGTAATTTTACCCGCATGTTGTTTTACTACTATGTCATAACTTAGTGATAAACCGAGTCCGGTGCCTTCACCCGTAGGTTTGGTTGTGAAGAAAGGATTAAAGAGTTTGTCCTTTATTTTACCGGGTATTCCGCTGCCATTGTCACGAATAAGTATTTCAGCTTTTCCATTCAATTTTTTTGTTGAGACTTTAAGGACAGGATTAAAATCATCGCCGCTTTTCTTCTTTTTATCATAAGCTGCATAGCAGGCATTATTAATTATATTTAAAAATACTCTGCTTATATCCTGCGGAACTACATTTATCTTTTCTAAAGTTTTATCATAATCTTTTTCTATTGTAATATTGAATTCTTTATTCTGTGCTCTCATCCCGTGATAAGCAAGATTAACATCTTGCTCAAGAAGATCATTTATATCAGTTAAAGTTTTTTCACCGGAAGTTCCTCTTGAATGAAGAAGCATTCCCTTCACAATTGAATCGGCACGTTTGCCATGCTGATTAATTTTATCAAGATTTTGTTTTAAGTCTTCTATTAACCCAGCAACTTCTTCTTCATTTTTATTCTGCAATTCCGTTTTCACTTCATCCAGCAATTCATTACTAATTTCCGAAAAATTATTGATAAAGTTCAACGGGTTTTTAATCTCGTGTGCAATGCCTGCAGTAAGCTCACCAAGTGAAGCCATTTTTTCAGCGTGGATAAGCTGGGTCTGAGTCGCTTTCAGATTTTTATGAGAAATTTCAAGTTCAGTATATGCCTTTTCAATTTCTTTAGCTTGCACAAGTTCTTTTTCTTTAGCTAAGAAACGCTCTTTTTCGATTACGCGTTTTCTTTGAAATCTATCTATACTAAATATTAATCCTCCGAAGGCGAAAAAATATCCTATATACGCGAAAGTAGTTTGCCACCACGGCGGGGCTATAATTATTCGAATAGTTTTCCCCTCTTTATTCCAGATCCCATCTCCATTTGAGCCTTTTACTCTAAAAGTATATTCACCAGGACTGAGATTGGTATAAGATGCAAAATTTCTATCTGTGGATATCCAGTTATTATTAAAGCCTTCAAGCTGATACATTATTTTATTTTTTTCAGGTCTGGAAAAATGAATGGATGCAAACTCAAATGAAATATTATTTTGAGTGTGAGAAAGATCCAACTCATCGGTTTTCATTATGCTTTTTTGCAGTTTAACCGCAGCTGAATCTGATTTGAGAGATATATCGGAAATTTTTATATCTTCAATAACTATATCCGGTTTAACTTCATTTATTTTTCCGGGATAGAAATAAGTAATCCCATCGATTCCTCCTAAAAATATCTCGCCATCTTTACCTATCCAGCTTGCTTTGCTGGCAGTGAAACTTTGAAGTCCGTCTTGCGTATCAAAATTAACAAAATTCCGCTTATCCTTTGGAGCATTTATATTCAGTTTGGATAACCCGGCAGAAGTATTTATCCAAAGATTTCCCTCAAGATCTTCAATGATGGAATTTATTTGATTGGAAGGCAGCCCATCTTTTTGATTGTACCTGTCAATTTTTTCAGTAGTAGGATCAAATCTTAATAAACTGTTTGCTGTCGCAATCCAGACTATCCCTTTATTATCTTCAAAAATGCAATTAATATAATTGTTTAGGGAATTAACACTTTTGTAATCAAAATTATATTGCTTAAAATTTCCTGTCGACAAATCATATTTAAAAAATCCACTTTGTCTAGAACCTAACCAAAGAACATTATAGAACCCCTTACTGAATTCAATACTTGTACCTACTTCCATAGGCATAAACTTATCAGAGTTAATTTCTTTTTCATTCATTTGATTAATGATGTTATAATCAGATTCATTTAAACTCAAAACTTGAATTCCATACCACAAAGAGTCTGATGGCGGAATTACATTCCAATTTCCATAAGAATGGCCAACATCCGTTGCATATGTAATTTTGTAATCACCTTTTTTCAAATTTAAACATCCAAGTGCAATTCGATTTTTAAATCCTCCTCCGTCATTAAATGTTTTAAATAAATCATCCATTGACCAAATTGTTTCACCATCTTTGTTTAATAGTGATCCAGCATCTGAAGTACCTACACCAACATTCATTTCACCTTCTCCAACACAAATTATCAAAACTTTTTGATCGTGGTTCAATGAGAATGATTTGTCTAAATTTGATGCCTCACCAACTTTTAATATTGAAGCTATTGGATCACTAGATTCTGATATTTTATGTATTTTATGTTTAAGATCTTCACTCATTGGTTTATTCATAATCGTAGGTAAGAGCGTATATTGATTTTGAGAGGGATTATATTTCTCAAATCCATGTCTTGATGCCATCCAAATATTACCCTGTAAATCTATTTTTATCGAGTTTATATAATAAGTTGTAGTTTTATTTTCATGAGGTGATTTAATAGTGCTTAGTAAATTATTCTTATCAATTTTGTGCAGACCAAGATTATTATATGCAAACCATTTATTCCCTGCATTATCAATAGCAAGACCCTGAATATTTATATTCCCACCTGAAGCATTAGATTTGTCAATTTTGAGATTCAAATTATCAGACTTATGATTTTCTAGATCGTAAGTAAATAAACCCTTTTCAGATGTACCTACTGTGATTTCTTTACTCTGATGTAAACCCGCAATTACTGTTGAAAAATTTGCATTAGAACTTGCAACATCTTTAGTTATAAACTTATAAAAATTAAACGGTTCTCTAAGCGGGTCAAATTTTGTGAGACCATTTCCCCATGTAGCAATCCAAACAACACCGTATTTGTCCTTAATTATTTGCTGTATAATTATTCTTGCAGCAATGTCCGAATTTGCCGAACCGTAATCAAATTTCTGAATGTTTTTCGTGTTAATATCAATTCGATAAAGTCCTTGCGAATAAATCCCTACCCATAAATATCCCTCATGATCCTGAACTATTCCTGTGACGTTATCATAACTTGTGGGAATTTTGAATAAGGCGAATGGATTGTAATCTTCAGTAGTATAATAGGATGGAGAGAATTTCATTAATTTATTTTTGCCCCCAAACCAAATATTTCCGGATATGTCTTCATAAATTACTTGCATTTCAATTGGACTAAAATTTGCTTTTAGGTAGTATGGCTGAAATAAATTGAGCTTTTCATTGTACATTTTTATACCGTTTGCATAATCGGCAACTAAGAGATTTCCATTTTTTAATTCAGTTATATTAAAGATATTACCCCACTGAGCATTTTTATTAGAAACATCTAGGTGTACCTGTTCAACCTTATTTTTTGATTTATTGAATTTTTGCATTCCATGATATGTGGATCCAAACCATAAATTTCCTTTAGAATCGGAAAGGGCTGAATAAAAGACTGAAATATTAGTCACACCCGCGGTTTCTATGTGATAACTTTGAAAAGTTTCATTTTTCGAATCGTATTTTGCGATAATGTTCTCTGAAACACCGACCCATATAAATCCGTCTGCATCCTCTGCAATGGCATAACAATCATTAGTTGGTATCGTAGTTGAGTCATTCGGGTCGTTTTTAAATATTTTGATATTATTTCCATCATACCTGTTAAGACCGTCGGCTGTTGAAATCCAAATAAAACCGTTACTATCCTGAAAGATATAATTGACTGTAGAATTCGAAAGTCCCTGGGGAATGGAAATATTTTCAAACAGGTAGTTTCTTTGTGCATAGCTTATAGATGACATACTCAAAATGAGCAATACACAAATAGTTGTTGTGCTAAAAAAGATTTTTAATAATGTGTTTTTCATAAATGTATCTTAAATATTCAAATTTATTATAAATTCAGTTCCTTCACTTTCTTTCGTTTCAACTTTCAATTCACCGCCGTGCACTTTTGTAACGATATCATAGCTTAATGACAAACCCAACCCCGTTCCTTCACCTGTTGGTTTTGTTGTAAAGAACGGCTGAAAGATTTTTCCCTTGATTGAATCGGGAATTCCGTTTCCGTTATCACCTATTCTTATTTCAACTTTATCTTTTAAGTTTTTTGTTGATACTCTTAAAGTTGGAAAAAAATTATTATCACTACTTTTTTTCTTTTTCTCATAAGCCGCATAGCAGGCATTGT
>CAYUVK010000118.1:12528-15583 GCA_964448105.1 uncultured Ignavibacteriaceae bacterium | reverse complement strand
TGCCTGACTGCTGAATTATACTTTGCCTCTGGTCGGAAGTTGTACTCCCGGGTAAGAAAAATAAATTGGCAATAATAGAAAGAAAAGCTAGTATTCCGCCTAACCACCAGGTTGCTTTACTTAAAAAATCAGCGGTTCTCCTGGTTCCGAACATGGAGCCCATATTACCCGCACCGCCAAAAGTTCCTGCCAATCCTCCGCCTTTACTTGATTGGAGTAAAACAATAACCATCAATAGAATCGCCACAACTGAAATAATTGCAATCAAAAGAAAATACATAATTTTTTATCTCCTAATATTTCAAACTAACTTAATATATGGAAGATGTTAAATGGAAAATGTAATTCAAATATTTATCCATTCAATCATACAACCATACTTTTTCGTAGCGGGGGAGGGATTCGAACCCCCGACACGTGGATTATGATTCCACTGCTCTAACCAACTGAGCTACCCCGCCATTTTCATTTCGAGCTTGTAAATATATGAACAATTACCTTCAATTTCAAAAGAATTAGAAGGTAGGAGCTGTCCTAACAGTGCTATCCAAAATAAATTTTTTAAGTTCATCAAACTTTACATATAACTAAAAACATTAACCACAGAGAAAACGGAGAAGAAGCAGAGGAAACAGAGATAAATGTTCCACTCTGCTATCTCTGTATATCCTCTGAGTTCTCTGTGGTAAAATTACGGTTAATTATTATCCATTCAGGATTCAATTCATGAAGTTTTTTGGATAGCTTTTAATATTATGCCCATACTTAAGCTGCTCTTCCATCCTGCATGACCAGACTAGCTTTCCATTCCAAACTGTTATATCAGGACATCCGTCGCACATATTTTGCCTGCCGTCTTCAAGAAAATCGACCGGCTGGATAATCATTACAGACTGGTAATGCAGGCGCTTAAATATATTTAAAGGATTTTTTAAGTAATTAACAAATGTTTTCCTCAAGCCTTTGTCGAACGGAGAAAGCAGAAGCATCGATTTCCCGTTTTTCGTCATCTTAGGAGCAGAATAAGCAAGATATCTGTCGTATAATACATGGTGCATAGTTTGGATTATTTCCATCGACTTTTTGCCCATGTAGCCGTAAATCTTTTTCTTATTTCCTAGCCTTCCGGTTAATAACCATTTGAATGAATCCGGTTTTTCGGAGCCATTTAAATAAGCGCAGGGATCAAAATCGGGATCTTGTGTTCTAATAAGTTCAACTATTTCATCGGCCTGAATATCTGTTCTTTCTTCAACGTCTTCGTTATATACAAGCTCACCCATATCGATTTTCTTCGGACCTAAATAGAAATCTACTTTTTCATTATTTACAGCCCTGTAAAGAAT
This sequence comes from uncultured Ignavibacteriaceae bacterium, assembly GCA_964448105.1. Lineage (GTDB taxonomy): Bacteria > Bacteroidota > Ignavibacteria > Ignavibacteriales > Ignavibacteriaceae > CAVQBP01. Next base: position 14,237 of record CAYUVK010000118.1, on the reverse strand, counting down.
AAAAACCATTACCTGGACTTTATCAATATTCTGCTGCGCCCATTTAGCAAGTTCAGGAACATAATGCATTGTGTCTTCATAAACAGTTGAATTAAATGCACAGGAAATATTTTTTGCTTCTGCAAGCATACTTGCATAGTAATATCTAAGCTCATTTAATTCAAGCTCATTTTTGCCTTTCCAATGTGGACGGGTTTGTTTACTATCAATATGGAAAGTGAACCCGTAAACACCGGCTTTTTTTAGTTCTTTCAATAATTCTTTAGTTAAAGCTAACCCGTTTGTATTTATAATAGGTTTAAGCCCTCTTTCTTTTACTGATTTCACTATATCAATTATATCCGGATGAGTTAAAGGATCGCCGCCGGCAATTGATACACCATCGCACTTTCTTAAGCTTGTAAAAACATCAAGTTCCTGGTTAACCACTTCCATAGATTTATGACTATTTTCATTCTTTCGATAACAGCCGTCGCAGTATAAATTACATTTAGCTGTTGGTTCTAGCCATGAAATAGCATTATCAGTTAAATTCCAGGGTAATCGGTAATAATTTAAATGATTTAGTTTTAGCATATTATCCCCTTTTTGGGTTAATTATTCATACTCAAATCTAAAATTTTTTTTAACTTCTTGCAACTAAAACTTAGAGATGTGAGATGTAAAAATCAGATTTCAATTTTGATTTGTGACCTTTGACTTTAAGTTAAATTTTCCCAGAGATAATCCAGTAATTCATCCAATCCGTAATTTGTAACGGAAGAGATGATAAATAGAGGCGAATCTTGCACACCGGGATGCAAATCAAGGTTTTTTATTTTTTCCTTTGATACTTTTTTCAGTTTTTCTTCTTCCAATAAATCAGCTTTTGAAAGAGCAATAATTTTCTTTTTATTTGATAGAACTTCGCTGAAACTCTTTAATTCATTATTTAAAATATCAAAATCTTCCTGGTAATTTTCCGAAGTAATATCAATTAAGAAAAGCAATATTTTTGTCCGTTCTATATGTCTTAAGAATTTATGACCGAGCCCTTTCCCTTCATGTGCACCTTCAATTATCCCCGGGATATCTGCAACAGTAAAACTTTGATAATTTTTATAATTAACAATACCGAGAACAGGTTCCAGTGTTGTAAAAGGATAATCTGCAATCTTGGGTCTTGCCGCTGATATTACGGAAATTAATGTTGACTTTCCCGAATTCGGAAAGCCAACTAACCCGACATCAGCAATTAATTTAAGCTCTAGAATAATTTTTTTTTGTTCTCCCGGCTTACCGTCTTCTGCAAACCTGGGGGCTTGATTAGTCGGTGTAGCAAAATTGCTGTTCCCTTTTCCCCCTTTCCCACCTTTCGCAATTACAATACTTCTTTTATCTTCATCAAGATCTGCAATTATATTTCCTGTTCCTGCATCTTTAATCATTGTACCAACAGGAACTTTAATTATTACATTTTTGCCGTTCTTTCCATCCTTAAGTGAATTCCCCCCTTCTTCACCGTTTTGTGCTTTGTACTTTTTTTTGTACTTAAAATCCAATAGTGTCGAAAGATTATGATGTGCTTCAATTATGATATCGCCGCCTTTTCCGCCATTCCCGCCTGAAGGCCCTCCTTTGGGAACATACTTCTCTCTTCTAAAAGTAACAGCGCCATTCCCCCCGTCACCGGCTTTTATTTCTATTTCAACATAATCAATAAACATATT
>CAYUVK010000118.1:0-12428 GCA_964448105.1 uncultured Ignavibacteriaceae bacterium | reverse complement strand
CCGACAAATTAAGTTTGCTCAAAATAATTTGCAACAGAGTTAGTAAATGTTATAGCTTCTTTTGAATAAGGATTAACATAATAAGCTTTAAAGACTTCTTTCAAGATGTCTACAGCATCTTCATAAGTGTCGCATTCGGATACTTTTTCCATAGTAAGCGCAAATTCATCCCTGTCATCGTTAAAAATATAACCGACAATCTTTTCAATTTCCTTATCGCTAAGATATGTAAATATATCTTTATCTCTTGATTTTTTATGTTCCTTTTCAGGTTCCTTATCGGCTGCAGGTGCATCACTAAATTTTTCCAATTCAAATTCTTCCGAACTTTTCAGCTCTTCTTTGATTTTTTCATCTTCTATTTTTGAAACATTTTCATTGTTTTCATTCTCAGGGATATTTTCCCCGGATTCTTCATTAAAATTATATAATGCTTCTAAATTGTTGTGTTCTGTAATATCAAATTCAACCTCTTTCTGATCCGATTCTTCCTGAACCTCATCCTGCAATTCTGATTTCGTTAAATCTTCAGGTAAATTCTCTAAATTTTGTACATCATCAATTTCTTCCTTGGGTTCATCTTTAGTTAAATCTTGTTCTTCTTGAATTACAGGTTCTTCAATAACGGTTTTATCCGGCCCTTTTATAGGTGCAGGAGAAAATAGGATACTCTTAATTTCATTATTTTCATATTTCTGTTTTGGATCCCTGGAAGCTTGTTCCTTTAGTTTATTTACATATTTTTCCAGATTCATTTTTTCAAGGTAAACCTCAATAAAATTTATTGATAGTTTTTTATTGCCTGTGTTCCCAATATTATAGAAATCAAAAATAGTATTAACCGCATCTTCAATTATTTTTTCAGGATCAGAAACTGAAAGCTGTGTATTAATTTCGGAAAGGATCTCACCTAGCTTTGAAGAAGTTAATCCAGATATTTTTTTCTTGCTTATATAAGAATTTAATATATCTATTATATAAGGATAATAATAAACGTAATTCAGCTTAAGTTTTATATCTTCAATTATTCCTTCCTGGTTTTTATTAAAAATAAGATTTATTAAAGTTTCATTGGGTGAAACAATGAAATCTGCATTAAAAGCAATCGCCTGGTTAACAAGGTTCTTAATTTCATTAAATGAAATTTTGGTGCTTTTCTTTATTTCCTTCCCGATGAGATCGAAATAACGGGCAATCTCCGAACCCGAATAGTTGAAAGTGGAATGATGGAGCAGCTTCTTCCTGTCTTCGTAAATTCTGTAATCTAATTCCGCAGAGATGAATTTTAATATAGCAGGATTAACACCGGAATAAAATAATTCATCATATGTAAAGTACGAACCTAGATTATTTATTTTATTAATTGTAAAATCCGATATGAACTTAATTTCTTTTTCAAACATAAGATTCTCATTTTTTTGTTATAAAATTATCATCAAAAACAATAGTTTATTATTTATCTTTACTCAACTAATTAATATATAAATAAAAATCCGTTGTGTGAATTAGCTGGGAAACCGTTGAAACGGTTGAGTACGCTAGGTTTTTCTTATTAACACACGGATTAATCCGTGTGTTAATAAAAACAAAAGTGATATTTTGCAACTGTTTGAACAGTTTTTCATAATAAATTTTTAATTCACACAATTGGTTAAATAAAAATAATCTTAAAAAGATTTAAATCATTCTTTCACTGAACCTTCAAGGTTACTAATTGTATACGATACTCTAACCTCGAAGGTTTATCACAAGTCAATTTTCGATTTCGATTCCAGCTAAAAAATTCCATCCTGCAAATGAATAATTATTAAATAGGTTTTCTCTGAAATAACCTGTCTTAAAGTAAGCTTCAAAAATATCCGAAAGACTATAACCAATCTTTAAATAAATCCTGTTATCTTCATTTATTGGAGTATAAAGCGAAATATACGGATTATCTATAATTTTTGAGATTGTATACTTTCTAAAATAATAATCTGTTAATATAAAAACCGACCAATTTTCAGTAAGCAATTTTCCGGCAACTAATCGTATCCAATGTTCATAGGAAGGGGATTCTGTGATTTCCGAAATATGAAATAGGAACCTATAATCAAAATTAACAAGAAAAGCTTTTAGATAATCAAAACTGATATGAGGACCGATTCTCCAGCCTTTATTATTTATATCCTTTGCTTCGTAATTACCGGTTAAGACAAATCTTTCGGAATAAATACCATAACCAAGCCTGGCATCATTAAATGCACGCTGAAATATTTCTGTATCTAAAAACAGGAGATCCATTTTTTGATTTACATCGTTAGACACTTCCTGGTTACCGTAACCTAAATTCGCGGATAAAGAAAAACCATTACCCATTTCCAGTAACGATTCAAACATAAATATAAAATCCTGAAAATTTAAATCAACATTTCTCCCTTTGTAATTATTTCTTTGTCCTGTTAGATTAAATCCATATGTAATATTATCTCCTGTGAAAAAATAATTTCCGGTAGCTTTCAGTTTTAAGATTTTTAAATTGTCGTGAAACCCATAAACCTCAGGCCTGGCTCTAAGCTTAAATGAAAACATCCGGTTGTCATCTTTGTGTTTGTAGCCGATCTCCCCGTCAATCCGTACAGTTGCATCTTTCTGCCCCGATTCCACAGCACTTTTGGAAGTCGACTGGTAATATCCCCCTTCAAGATTAAGTCTAAGTGATAATTGTGCAAAGTTAATTTTTGAATAAAAAGCGATTAGCAGAAAAATAAAAGTGAGACATTTTAAAGTCATCTGGAAGGACCGATTTTTTGCTCTAATAACTTTTTATACTCCACCAATCTTTTCTTTACTTCTTTTAATAGCTTGTCATAAGAATTCAGGTCAATATTTTTTTCAAGGCTTTGAAGGGTTTCACCGGGCAGCTGCCGCACTGATAATGATTTAACTGTACTTAGCTGCTCCAAAAGGTGTGCATAAACTTGAGCATTATCGCTTAAGCTGTTGCTAGATTCTGCATAAACAGGACCGGTTCTTGTATTTGAAGCTTTTTCATTATTTCCCTCTTGAGAAAGTTTGCCGGAAGTTATACCGCTTTCAAGTTCCGTTTCTTCAATGAATTTATTGGTTTTTCTTTGAAGTTCAATTACCTGGTTAATTTTAGTATTTTCTTCGGAAATATTTGATAAGATATTATTAACTTCCTGCAAAGCATTACTTAAGTATTCCGAATATATTTTTTGATCGACAGAGTCTTTTGATTTATTTAAATCTAACTCCAATATTTTATAAGGATTAAATGATAATTGAAAGATTTCCGGTGTAACTTCAAGTCTTTTAGCTGCATAAAACAAAATTAAATTTTCAACCTCTTCCTTATTCTCCATATCCTTTTTCTGAACATCCTTTAAAGAATCAATAATACCGGAATACTTTTCACTTAATTTAACTTTTATTGCGGCAATTGATTTCTCAATTTTATTTATTTTTCTTTGCTGCTCATCAATATTGTTTGAGAGAGTAACGGAATTCGCCATCAGGAAAGTAATTTTATCTTTATCAGGAGCCGGTTTACTTTTTTCTGTATTGATTTCTTTAACTCTAGCATCCAATTTATTTTTCAAAGAATCAAGCAGCATCTTTCCCGAAGAATATTTTTTTTGCAAATCATTATATTTTGTTTCAAGTTTTGCCAGATCTTTTTCAGCAGAAATATTTTGGGATTTTAAAATACTCCCCGGAGAAAATGTTATAAGCAAAACAACCAATAAAAATAATACCGATTTCATTTATATCAATCCAAACTTATCAAGTTTATAATATAGAACACTTGTACTGATTCCCAGTATTTTAGCGGCTCTATTTTTAACACCGTCGGCTTTTTTCATGGCTTGTACTATTAAATTTTTTTCAAATGCAAAAAGAGCTTCTTCCAGGGGAAGATTATCAAAATTACCGCTATGCTGAATATTTCCGGATAAATGCCGTGCAATCAGACTATTTTCAATTTCGGTATACCTGGAAATTACACATAATCTTTCCATCAGGTTTTCAAGCTCCCTAATGTTGCCGGGCCATGGATATTCGACAAGAAGCTTAATTCCATCTTTATCAATTTTATTTTTTTTGTCTTTATTTAAAGACGCAAACTTATTCAAGAAATGTTCTACCAAAGGGATTATATCATCTTTTCTTTCGCGTAAAGAAGGAAGCTTAATAGGAATAACGCTTAAACGGTAAAACAGGTCCTCTCTAAATTTTCCTTCATATATCAGCTTCGATAAATCCTGGTTTGTGGCAGAAATTAATCTTACATCTGTTATAATTGTAGATTCACCGCCGACCCTTTCAAATTCACCATCCTGTAAAACTCTCAATAATTTTATCTGCATGGCAGTTGAAATATCTCCAATCTCATCAAGAAATAAAGTTCCTTTATCCGCAAGCTCAAACCTTCCCTTTTTTTGTCTTATCGCGCCTGTAAATGCACCTTTTTCATGTCCGAAAAGTTCACTCTCTAGAAGGTTTTCATTTAAAGCGCCGCAATTAACTTTAATAAAAGCTTTCCCTGATCTCCCGCTTTTTTTATGAATTGCCCTGGCAACCAGTTCCTTTCCCGTACCGCTTTCACCCTTGATCAAAACGGTACTGTCCTTTTCCGCAACTTGATCAATTAAAGAAAATACCTCTTTCATTTGAGGTGAAGCACCTATCATCTCACCGTAACCAAGCTCTTCGTTTAGAATTTTATTTTGTTCGATTAATTCATCTATTCTTTTTTCATTTTCGATTTTACCCCAGATATTTTTAATCCTTATTCTAAGCTCGTCGGGGGAAAACGGCTTGGTTAAAAAATCAATCGCACCAAGCTTCATGGCTTTAACGGCATCTTCAACAGTTCCGTATGCAGATATCATAAGAACTTCAACTGAAGGATTTATTTCCTTTATTCTTTTTAATATCTCAATCCCGTCTAGCGGCTCCATTTTCAAATCAAGGATTGCGAGCGGAATATTTGAACATTCAAATTTTTTTAGTGCATCTGCGCCATTATCGAAAGCAAAAACCGAATATACTTCTCTCTTTAAAGTCTCGGAGATTCCCAACCGCATAGTATCGTTATCTTCAACAACCAGGATTTCTTTATTCATTTTTTACGCCTGTCTTACATCTTTAGTAATTATAAATGTTGATCCTTTTTCTTTATTGTTCCCGGCTTTTAATTCGGCTTTATTTTCATTACATAACTTTTTGCAAATTGCCAGTCCTAAACCGGTCCCATCTTTTTTTGTAGTGAAGAAAGGTTCAAATATCTTTAATAAATTTTCTTTTTTAATGCCCGGACCATCATCTGAAAAAATAATTTTCCATTTTTTATTTTCTTCGAAAACATAAACATAAATATTTCCGTTATTGTTCATAGATTCCATACTGTTGGTAATCAAATTAAGAAAGATTTGTTTTAAATGAGATCTGTCAAAATAAATTTTTTCAATATCATTTTTAAAAGTGAAATTAATATTCTTCTTCTTAAAGTTGATTATTAAATTTTCCCCAACTTCCTTTAATAAATTATTTATATTAAACCACCCGGGATTTGCAGGCAGCGGTCTGCTGAAATTTAAATAAGAAGTAATTAAAGATTTTAATGAATTTACTTCACAAATAATTTTATCCAGGTATTCAGTCCCGGTTAAACTTGAATTATTTTCCCTTACCAGGTCTTCTTTTGTTAAGTTAGCTAATAATTCAATTCCACCCAAAGGATTTCGAATTTCATGGGCTATTTGAGCAAGCATTTTTTCTTTTTCTTTATTATGAGCTTCAATATCTTTTTTCATTTTTTCCATTGAATCGGCAAGAATTTTTAATTCACCCTGAGTGTTAAGCGGAACCGCAGCATGATAATCTTCTTCCCCGATTTTTTTACTAAATTCTACCAGATGATCTATCGGTTTAATAAGTGTACGCGCCATCAACCATGCCACAAATAAAGTTAATATTATTCCCCCTAAACCGATATAAAAGAATTCAGCGGCAAAATCTTCAACTCTTTCAAGCTTAGCCGCATTTTCTTTTAATGCCAGCCAGTAGCTGTTATCCAGCCGGTAAAAACCCCATAAATACCATTTTCCATCATCACCTTTGAAAGGGAAAGAAACCTTTGATTCACCCGGTAATAATCCGTTTATTTCTTTTTGATTCAGCAAAAGCAGAGTTTCCGGACCTTCTTTTGATGTACCGGGATCAGAGCTGATAATTTTGTGAAGGTTCCGGTCAAAAATAAAAATTTGCGAGTGGAAACCGTTATTTAGATTTTCAGAAAATATTTTTTTGAAATAATTAACTGTTGAATTGGTAGGTGCTCCTACCTGCAGCAAATCCAAATATTTATTGTCTATTTGACGGGAGATCATTTTTGTTACAATATTTACCTGGTCGCTTAGTTGATCTAAATAGAGCTTTCTAACAAACCTGTAGCTTAAAAAAGACAAAATTAAAACTATAAGAATAGTAACTGCACAAAAAGTAACGATAATGCGGACTTTGTAATATGATTGGCTTAATGAAAAATATTTCATAATTCCCTATCAAAACCCTAATAAAAATAATCGATGCTTATTTTAATTACAATGTTTAATTTTATCGGTTCTTTAAATTGTACGGATTAATTCCAAATTCCATTGAATTACTCAAACTCAACGTAGTTGCTTGTTGAATATGAAAAATCTCCATCGGCAATTACATGGATTATCGTATCATTTATAATAATAGGTTTTGGATTTACATATATGTAAGCCGGGTATTGATATTCAGGATCAAATGATACATTTACAGTATATTTTGAAGTATCCCATTTAGCGATCTCATCAAATAATCCTTTAATTGTTCTGTATCTATTCCACTCATTTCTCGGTAAACGTGATTTATCCGGAATTATTATGGCATCTGCAATAGTATCGGCACTGACAAATAATTTGACCGGCACACCGGCACGCGGACAGAAGCATGAAAGTTTTTGATCAATTGAATAATCAAACTGCTTCTCGTTATTCACCGTATTTTCATTACACCCGGTGAAGATTAGACAATACAGTATAATAATTATTATTATTTTCAAATCTTATTTCCAATCAAAAATTTATTCCCGTTACTCAAGTTGACCTTATAAAAATTATTTTGCAACCAAAACCGTTAAAACGGTTATCAATAATCATTCTTTTTTTATTATTAAGGGGGTGATTAAAAAGTACTTTTTGGACAGCCCCTTAATGAAAACATAAACCTAATTTTAACTGTTTTAACAGTTTTTAAAAGCTGTCAACCAGAGTATGTTAAATTAATATTAACGTATAAATACTTTTTCAACAAAAAGTGTAGCGATATAATCTCCTTTTTTTATTAAAGAATCGGCGACGGGGTACGGAATTAAATTTTTAAGTGTAATGTTATAATTAAGATAATTCAATGAATGCGGATCCGATGTTGTATTTGCCGTGTCTACTAATGAAACGGCACCTTCCTTTTCAATCTTCAAGAGTACCGCTCCATTTCCGGCTGCAAAGCACCTGTAACCGACCGGGCAGCGGGAATCTTCAACAACATCTTTAAATGTTATATACAGGTTTTCTTCACCAACTACAGCATTTTGTCCGTATTTAAGATCAAACTCCTTATTTAGTTCGGTTCCGGCAGGACCCGTCGGATTAAAACAGCTAAGATTAGAAAGGAATAAAAACATTAAAATACATCTTTTCATATCTGCTTCTCCTTTATTATCTAATTCCCGAATCAAAATCAATCTCAACAAATTCAATATTACCTGATTTAACCTCAACCTCTTTATTTTCACCGATAGGGTAATTGCCGTTACTATTAATGGCTTCGGGAATAATAATATAACTACCGGGTTTCAATTCAATTTCAAATTTACCGTCCGGATCCGTTTTAATTTTTTCAATCGGATTATTATTTAAATCGACAATCTCTAAAAATGCTTCATACGGTACTTTGTGATTAACTCCGATTTTCTCAACAGGAGAAACAGGTCCTATAAAAACCTGTCCCCTTATTCCGGTAGTAATTTCTTTTGAAGATGAATCAGGTACAAAGTGATTTGCAATATTATTGCAGTTTAATAATAAAGAAATAATAAATATGCAGAAAATTTTTAAAGATATTTTTTTCATGATAAATAAATACTTTGATACTTTTGAAATAGATTCTTAATGGTAAAATAATTCATATGGATGAACTGTTTTAACAGTTTTCTATTATTTTTCACGTTCCCAGATTAGAGTTTCATTTATTCTATTCTTTATAAATTCCTCAAACGCACTGTCATTTTCGAAAGTTATTTTATTCCCTTCCTGGTCATATACTTCGCAATATGCGCATGAGCTTATGGGAATCATTATATGATATATAAATTTTCCATTCCATTCATACCGGTAGACTTTTGTACCATAGTAATCTTGATCTTCCGTCATAACAACAATTATTTGTTTTAGCCATACAGGAATATCTTTATCATAATTGACAGGTTCTGCAGGATTACTCTCCTGCCAGCCAATAATTAGTAATATTAAAAAAGAGGATATAAATATTATCTTTATCATAATCCTGGATTTATAATTTTCCCAATAAACAAAATGCTGTTAGCATGATTATCTTTGATTACAAAAATAAATGGTCTATCTATTCGCATATAAAATTTTGAACTGCCCCCGTTATTGCTGGTGAGGCTTATTTCAACGGAAGTTACAGCAGCAGCTTCAGTCCCTTCTTCATCAACTTTAACATAAGTTTTATGCTTAACTTCACTAATGAATAAATTTCCGGGAGAATACATTTTGGTAAAATCAGCAGCACCCGAAAAAGCGATCCCCATTCCGAGAGCCTGTAATATTTTATTCAGGCGTATATCATATTTTAGTTCGAACTTCGGCATATGAATTACACCTTCTTTCACATCAAAACTGCCCAGCCAGGCATTCCAATTTGTTTCGGTAAACCGGTTTATGACGTCATTTATATCTTTATCCGGAGCGGGAAGGAAAATTATCATTGAAAACGAACTGTCGCCGTAAGGCAGTTCTACTGCTTGAAATAATTCATTTGAGAAATAATTAAAATTATTCCCCTGCGCCATCATTTTGCATGGGACTTGTGAACCATCTAATGTATTAAAAAAATCGTCTTTTGTATCGTCTTTATTAAACTGGTATTTCCAATCCCCTTTAAAATAGATTGCATTTATTAGATACATAACTGCTTCGGGAGGAATTCGATCGATAATCTGCGTAATCTTCCCTTTGGTATTTAAATCGACCCAGTTATTTATTACATCAACAGATGCAGGGTTATTAAAATCCAATCCGCTCACTTCGGCATTAAAGTATGTTTTGTTTGTATTGATAAAATCCTGCCGGAACGTCATTGTATTTCTAAACCAGATTGAATTTGCTATATTAAAAGCCACTTTAGGATCCAGGTTAACAAGCTTGTCAATTAGGCTTTTGTATGATTCGTTTATTTCCTTTTCTGTTAACCCGTTTAACTCAAGGACAGCTTTAATTGAATCATAAGTGCTGCTGTTTGCCCCGTTTAAGGTCATTCCAAGAGCCATTGAAACACTTAAAGGAGAAATGAAAATATTTTTATCTCCCTCATTATTATTTATCTCTTTAAATAACTTTAATCCGAATATTTCTGATGAAGAAATTATTTTCTGCTCGGAAGCTGTTAGATTTACTTTTTTCTCTTTATCAGGAAAGATAAATTGATCTTCACACCGGGAAAAAATAAATGTGAAAGCTATTATAAATAAAGGAGCTAATATTTTTTTCATATTTACCTCGTTTACTTCGTCTTTGCCTTAAGTCTTAGTCTTTAATTCCGCCTAATTTAACGGCAATAAAAAATCGTTATTTTACTATAACATAAAAATGAACAGTATTAATTGGCGGAACATCTTTCTCCCAACTTTGATGCTCAATCAAGTTGATAGCAGATTGACCTCTATGTTTACCTCTTAAATAAAATGTTTCAATTACCAAACCGCCGCATTTCATTTCACCGGCTTCTTTGGCTCTGTAGGAAACGCTGTCTATTCCGACAACATTTGTATCACTAATTTCATAATCCCATTGGTAGCCTCCGTCAAAATGTGCATCCAGCTCCAAAGTAAACGCCTGGTTCGAAAAGACTATTACATTCTTCCCATCAACCGATGAATTTAATTGGATCTCTGTAGGCAATGCTAAATCGGAACATCCCATCAAAAAAGGGATTATGCTAAATAAAAAAGGTAATATTTTTTTCATAATAATTTTTATAACCTGGTTTCTACGGCAAGCCACCATTGAGCCAGGCGGAATTCGCTTTCAAATTCAGGATCAAGCAGCAGTCTCACTTTGAATGCACGGGAAATCGACAAATCAAAGCTTGCAAATAATTTTGTAAAGTCTTCGGTAATTTTTTGATCCGGCTGTGTATATCTTTCACCGAAATTTGTTTCTGTTTTTATATCACCGTTATTATTGTTTTCCCTTTTTTTAAATATTGCGAGAGTTTGATCGGTGATATCCCAGCTGTTTAATATGCGGTTAATTCCAAGAAGAATATCTAAATAATCCGAAACTTTAAATTGAACTATAATGGGGATCTGCAGCGTCCAAAAATCCGAACTATAATTCCAGCTTAGTGTTTTATCTTCATACGCGCTGTAAAAATTATAATAATTATAATTACCGTACTTGGTATTTTCATAATTATATTCCGATTCACGGGTTACTTTAACAGGCTCAGAGCTTACAATATCAAAATGTACGGAATTAAAATAAGCACCTAAACGAATGGTATAACTCTCCGTCAGATCCCACTTAAAATTAAGCATGCCTTCGTGAACGCTTCCCGTCCTGCTTCCCGTCCCTACCCGGTTATCGTGGGCAAATGAATAGCCGTTATAATTATACCATGAAGTATCGTAACTATTATAATATCTAGAAGTATTAAAAGAAGTATCATTTATTGAAGAATAATTTGAAAGGGTTACATCGCTGGTTGAATATTTATAATAGCCTGATATTTGTTTGTTCTCTTTAGTTTGTGTGAAATTAAAGCCGAAATATTTTGTGCTTCCGTTATGGTTCCAGCTTTGAACCGTAGATGAACTTGACATGCTGTAGCTCCATTCGTTGGAGACATCGGGAGTGTTATATTTATAAAAATAAGAATACCCGTTGGAATAATTCTGATCGGCTTTTCCTTTTAAAATACCTGCTTTAACTCCAAATTTAAAGTGAGGAGTTATCAGATAATTAATTCCTGCAGACCAGTCGGTATGATGATACTTCTGTAATTTTCCCTGCGATTGTGAATTCGCCCAATCGTTATTATTTGTTGCACCGTACTCATCGGAATTCGAATTTAAATAACCTCCATCCCTTTTATGAATGACACCGTCAAATGAAAGCCCTGTTTCAAGCTGTTCGTTAAATTTATATCCTATAAATGCGGAAAAAAGATGCCCTTCAGTCATCAATTCATCTTTGCCGGTATACCTGTCTTTTATAGGAATATCCGCAACTCCTTCTGCTCTGACTCCAAGTGCATCATAATAAATATTAGGATAATAGATCCAAGAAGGGAGGGTGTAAAACTTTTCTTCTTTATGAATTAATTGATAAGTCCCCCCGATAAAAAAATTATTTGTTATTTCGGATAAAGGATTTGTTAATATTCCCAGGGAAAAAATCGGTTCCGGTTCCGTACGTGTAATTGCATACCAGCGGGGATCGATATAAGGCCTGTATATTACACTCGAATAGTAAGAAGGGTAAATATAATTTTGGACAATAGGTGCTTCCGTCCTGTCCCCTCTAAAATCTATATAAAATAATGTTTCATCTCCCAATTTTGGCAGGTTTGCAGGATTAACGCTAAGGTTTAAAAATTCATTATCAATTAATCCGGGTGCTACTTTCCGGAAATTTGTTATTCCGAACGGATTTAAGAAGTGGGGAGTAAAATATAATTCCGACTGTTCAAAACTCTCCTCGGTTGTTCTTTCATTATTGTATTGAGCAAAAAGAATGCTGCATGTACAAACCAAACAGAAAATAAGTTTCTTCATTAGCGCCCCTAATTTCTTAGTTATAAAATTTTTGTTCAACTTAGCAATCTCCCCGGTTGTTAAAATGGACTTTAATTAAAATCCTTTTCCTTGAAATAATTTTAGCAGAAAGTCCAATCTCTATGCCATTAATTATATTGAAAGGAATTAATCTTAAAGTTGGATTCTAACGAAGAATTTGAATGGAAAATAGAAGATACAGTTATGTGAGCTTATCAAATTCCCGATAATTTATCAGGTATCTGATAGATTATTTCTCCTCCCTTCGGTCGTCGAAATGACAATGCGAGAGGAACGTGTCATTTCGAGGGAG
>CAYUVK010000117.1:0-16097 GCA_964448105.1 uncultured Ignavibacteriaceae bacterium | reverse complement strand
TATTGATTTTCAACCTGGCTCCAGCTTTCATTTACTCTTACATTTAATTTGACCAAATTATTATATGCACCTATTCCCCACACAATCAGTATAATAACAACTAAACCAATTGCCCCCGCAATTGAACACCCAAGGATCAATCCTTTTCGTTTCATTTAGACTCCCTATATTTTTTAAAACCTAATTTTCATCTTAAAAATATTTGTAAAAAACTGTAAATAATACAGTTATTTTAATTTATAATGAATTTAACTTAATATCCAATCTGCTATACTCATTATTTACGCAATTTGAGTTATGGCTTTGGACCATTATACTCAAACTGTAAAAAATTCAAAGCTTTATTACTGATTTCCTTATTTTTTTCTTCCGCAAATTTCTCAGCATTTTGAAGATTACCTCTATAAAATCTAAGCCAGAGAAGTTCGCCAACAACTATGCCGTCAAAGATTCTATCTTTAATAAATGAATTAATTGTAATATATCCCCACAATAAATTCCATCCAAAAGAAAGAATTCCGCTGATATAGTTTCCGGTATAAAATTGCCCGGCCCCCGGGAAAATAAATGATAGTATTTTTGCTTCAGCAACTGAATATTTGCTATTCTCAACTTGTTCAGATAATTTTTTTAATTCATGATCGGAGTCAACCTTATTAAATTCTTGAGCCGCTTTGTTCCATTTATCTTCAAAAATGTATGCCCACCCTCTCCAGTAACTAATATCAATTTTTTTATTTGAAAATCTTTTATCGGAATCCAAGGAATCAAGAAGTGATAAAGCTCTGTCTATAGTCCTTCTTAATATATTTACTCTGATTATCTCAATTTTTGAATTAAATAATTCTTCATTATTGGTTGAATGAATTACAGCAAGTGTAAAATATTGAATAGCGTCAGAAAATTTTGCACCCATTTTATATGCTTCTCCGATTAATTCATTAGCAGAATATGAGTACTCCTTTTCTTTATCAAAAAATATAAGCCGTTTTAATTCTGTAATTGCATCAAAATATTCTTCTTTATTGTAGAGTTCTTTTGCAAAATCAAATTGAATTTTTAATTGTTTTTGAAATTCATTTTGTGAAAATGAATTAGAATTAAAAAACAGTGCAATCAAAGAAACAAATAAAAAATAAAAGAATATTTTATTTACAAAAGTCATATTCAGGAGTAAAATAATTTTGCTGATTAAGATATAATTTCACATCATTTTGAAAATTGAACTGAATACCGGCATTATAAATTTGTGCTGATGCTGCGGAACCATAAATATTTCCTGCATAAAAAAATGCAATTAAACCGCTGAAAACCCATCCTCGAAAATTATGTTTAGCTTTAAAATTATCATAAGCAAGGTAACCGCACAAGCCTGTAGCAATTGCAGCAATTATTCCATCACCAATTTGTCCCGTATAAATTTTTCCCGAACCGGGAATTAAAGAAGACATAATTACAGCAGCCGCAACACTTTTATACGGCGGATTAGTTTTCCTTTGATAAAATTCATTAATTTTATTTTCTTCTTTTAAATTAAAAGGATTTAAAAAATCATTTCGAGGTGGAAGTTCATCATCTGTAAAGAAATAAGAGAAGTAAAAAAGTTTATCTAAATTTCTAATTTTATCATTATTTACAATATTTTCAGAATAATACTTTCGAAAATTATAATAATCTCCTGATTGAAAAAGAGATTTGAAATATTCATTCCTAGCATCATTAGAAAAACCGGAATTATTCTTTATTTTATTAAACCATTCTATAGCTTTACTATAATTACCAATTCTGGAATAAGATAATCCGATCTTGAATTCTACCGTATCATTATAATAACTACTTAAATATTTTTCATATTCAAGAGCAGCCCGGAGATAGTCATCGGCACAGAAAAGATAATCAGCGAATTTCTTAATATTTGATGTAGAATTAATATCAAAGTAATCGGATGAATCCTTCTGCGGGAAAGCTTGTGAAAAAAATAAAAACACCAAACATATTGTTGGAATCATTCAGTATTCACAAATGATTCGGGAGGAGTTATTTTTATAACACTTCTATTTAATGTATAAAGTGAAACGGGATCGTAAAAATGCCCATCTTCCACACGGGGATAATGATTTAGTTTAAACAAATTCAAATCCCTTGTAAAACGATCAGCAAACATTAAGGTACCTTGCAGAATATTTGTTCTTTGTACAGCTTGAATAAAAAAACTGGAGCAAGTTGGATTAAAAGAACAGTTATCACCGTCAACATCCGAAATAAAAAACCAGTAAGCATCGGCAAAAGATTTTAATATCGTTCCTCCAAAATTTTCACCTTTTAATGAATAATATCTTTGTTCAGAAGTTGCAGGTTCTTGATGCTGATAAGAATAATTTGCTTTCCCCCATTTTTGCCAATCAGTCGTATCTTGATATTGCCGAAACTTATCAACTTGAGGAAAAATATTTATTGAAAATAAAAGTATGAATATTAAAATAAATTTCATTACAAAATTTTCATTGAGAATCCAGTAGAGATCTTGCAATAACCATTTTTTGAATTTCAGAAGTGCCTTCATAAATTTCGGTAATTTTAGCATCGCGTAAATATCTTTCAACCAAATATTCGCGAACATAACCGTAACCGCCGTGAATTTGAACTGCATCAAGTGCACACTCGACAGCAATTTTTGATGAATATAATTTAGCCATTGCTGCTTCTGTTACATAAGGTTTGTTATTGTCTTTTAAGGCAGCAGCTTTAAAAGTGAGGAGTTTAGCCGCGTCAACCTTCATTGCCATATCGGATAATTTAAATTGCACTGCTTGAAAATCTGCTATGTGTTTTCCAAACGCTTTTCTTTGTTGGGAATATTTTATGGACGCTTCCATTGATGCTTCTGCAATTCCGATAGCTTGAGCAGCAATTCCAATTCGTCCGCCGTTCAAGGTATTCATTGCAAACTTAAATCCTTTTCCCTCTTCCCATACTAAATTATTAACAGGAACTTTACAATTTTCAAAAGTAAGTGAGCAAGTATCCGAACTGCGAATTCCAAGCTTGTCTTCTTTTTTCCCCTGATCAAAACCTTCCGTTCCTTTTTCTACAACAAAAGTTGAAATCCCGTGATGACCTTTTTCTTTATCGGAAGTGGCCATCACCAGGTAATAATCCGCGGACTTACCGTTAGTTGTCCAATTTTTAAGTCCATTTAAATAATAATAATCACCTTTTTTATCTGCAGTTGTTTTTTGATGTGTTGCGTCGCTGCCAGCTTCAGGCTCCGATAAAGCAAAAGCTCCAAGCTTTTCTCCTTTAGCCAGTGGTGCTAAATATTTTTCTTTTATAAAGTCAGTTCCATATTCCTGCAGTCCGTAACAAACAAGAGAATTATTTACAGACATAATTACACCGACACTTGCATCGACTTTTGAGATTTCAATTAAGGCAAGAACATAACTAACCGTATCCAGACCTGCCCCGCCATATTCAGGAGAAACCATCATTCCCATGAAACCAAGCTCACCGAGTTTTTTAACTATTTCTGCCGGGAATTGAGCATTTATATCGCGCTCTATCGTGGAAGGAGCAATTTCAGCTTCCGCAAATTCTTTTGCAGAATCTTTAATTAACTTCTGATCTTCAGAAAATTCGAAATTCATAATTTTTCCTTTTTTTGTAATTACTTGTGGTAATTAAATAAGTATTTTGAACTTTTGGTTCATTGATAAAATAAAAATAAGCGAATTATCTTTCTATAGCAACAACATATTCTAAGATTAAAACCATATACCTTTATAATCCTAATGGCTTTTTAAACCGCATTTAATTTATAACGGTTGAATTTTTTACAATTTTATACCGCAAATGTTATTATTATATTTGGATATGAATATTGATATAATCAAAGAAGAAAAAACCAGGAAAAAAACATTATTAAAAGGTTTAACTCTTCAAGAATTACAGAACTATTTTATTCAAACCGGTGGATCGAAATTCCGCGGTGAACAGGTTTTTAACTGGATGTATAATCATCTTGCCTGTGATTTTAATGAAATGTTAAATCTTCCGAAATCATTAAGAAAAAAACTTGACGAAGAAGCAGAAATAAATACTTTAAATTATGTTGATTCAGAAACTTCATCAGAAACAGGTACAAAAAAATTTATTTTCTCTACAAAAGAAAATCATAAAATAGAATCCGTTATAATACCTGAAGAAAAGAGGACAACACTATGTATCTCTACTCAAATTGGCTGTCCGCTTGATTGTGCTTTCTGCGCAACAGGTTTGATGGGATACAAAAAGAATTTATCTGCCGGGGAAATTTTCGATCAATATTTACTTGCTGCAAAAGATTACGGGAAAGAAAAAATTACAAATATTGTCTATATGGGAATGGGAGAACCGCTGCTTAACTACAACGCTACCCTAAAATCTCTAGAAATTTTTGCAGAAGAATTAACAACAGGAATGAGTCTTAAAAAAATTACTGTTTCTACAGTCGGGATTACACCAAAAATAATAGAACTTGCTGAAACAGATTTAAAAGTAAAATTGGCTCTTTCCCTTCATTCCTGTTTTGATAATATACGTTCTAAAATAATGCCTATTAATAAAAAATATCCTCTCGAGCAAAACATTGAAGCAATTAAATATTATTCACAAAAAACAAAAACAAGAATTACTTTCGAATATGTAATGTTGAAAGGAATAAACGACAGGGAAGAGGATATAAAAGCGTTAGTTAAGCTCTGCAGTGAAATTCCGTCAAAAGTTAATGTAATTCCTTTTAATTCTTTGCGGCATATGAATCCAACAGGATTTTCGGCTGAATTAAAACCAACTTCAAAAAATAAGATAGAAGAATTCATCAAAAAATTAAGGGAAAAGAACATTACTGTAACAGTAAGGCTTACGCAAGGGGAAGATATTGCTGCTGCATGCGGACAGCTTGCAGTAAAATACTGATAAATAAATAATTGATGGGGTAAACTCAAAATGAAGAAGATAATTTTTTTTCTAAACCTTTTGCTTTTCACTTTAATTACCGGATGTACACAGGATTCACCTTTGTCCGATCTGGATTTAACAGATCCCGGATTAATTAAACCGGATATCCAGATTTCACGATCTTTATATTCTTCAGGAACAATTTCTTTTTCACATAATGTTTGGATATTTGATAAAAATAACAATTCAGTCAATATTCAAAACGGGAAAGTAGAAATAAACAATATATCCCTCTCATTAAAAAAAGAGCCGATTAATAATGCTCCTTATTACAGCGTAGACCCTGCCTATCTACTTCCGTATGAATTTAATAAGACTTATTCTTGTAATATCATTTTAAGCGACGGCAAAGTTTATTCATCTACTATAAAATCCCGAACTGCTGATATTGATTCTTTTGTTGTTCCGGTAAAACATGATAAATCAAAGGATTTGCTTTTGAAATGGAGTCCCGTTGATATTAATGAAATTGTTGTTTTAACTATGGTTTATAATTTCAAGACCGATACGTCAAGCGGGATTAGTGTAAGGAATATTCAAATCTCTGATCCCCGAAATGGTCAGGCTTTAATTTCAAAATCATATTTTGATACTTCAACAAATATAACTGATGCTACCTTTACCCTGGAATCAGATGTTTACAGAATAACAGATAGTCGTTTTCAACCTGGAAGTAAAATTCATTTTACAATTTATATCTCAAAGAAAACAGTTTTTGAATGAAAAAATCAACCCACGATGAAATATCAAAAAATAGAAGTACGTTAGAGACACTTCACAAGGTCAAAAAATTACCTGTGTATGTAGTTCTAAACAGCATCCGGAGCAATTATAATGTTGGATCAATTTTTAGAACCTCAGATGGGGCAATGATTGAAAAATTATATTTATGTGGATACACTCCATTCCCGCCAAGAAATGGTTCCCCTTTGGGCAAGAAAGAAATACTTAAAACTGCTCTCGGTTCGACAGAAAGTGTGAAATGGGAATACATTAAAGAGCCGAAAGAAATTATTTTAAAATTGAAAAATAAAGGGATAAAAATTTGTGCTCTTGAATTAACAAGCACAAGTAAGCCATATTACAGCATTAATAAAAATGATTTCCCCCTTTGTCTTCTAATCGGAAATGAAATAACAGGTGTTTCTCAAGAGCTTCTTGATCATTGTGACTATTCGATCGAAATTCCTCAATACGGAATAAAACAATCATTAAATGTTGCTGTAGCATACGGAATTGCTGTTTTCGAATTAAGGAAAATTTTTGATACCGGAAAGTAGGTGGTTGGTAATTGGTTGTAGGAAATTATAAGAATTACAAGAAAATTGAACTACAAATGACTCTAAATGACAATTTAACGACTACAATGACTATTGTTCTATACCCGTAAAATATTCCTCCCCATTATCTTTTGTATGGATCATTAATAAATTAGCACGGACTAATTTTACCAAGGTACGTGATGCTCTTCTTTCTGATACATTAATTAAATTGCTTAACTCTTTTACGGATATTTTCTGATTCTTATTAAGATAATCAAAGACTGTTTTTTCATTGGAACCTATGGTATATTTTTTTAACTGCATATTATTAGATTGAGCCCTCATTATTCTGATCATTTCTTTACTCGCCTGTATACTTTTATCAGCAACCCTAATCGTCACAATAGCTTTATTTATATCAAAATTTTTCTTATAGTCCTGGATTCTATGAGGTTTATTTTGTGATTCAGGTATTTCGACGACAACAATTTCCTTACCGTATAGATCCATATATTCAATATTAATATCTAAAGGCGGTTCACAATAATTTTGCGCTGCATCCTTAATAAGTTCCGTTTCCGCTTTTTCCGATTCTACACCATATACACTTCTGTTATCATCTATTCCAAATAAAATAAATCCCCCTTTTGTATTGGCAAAAGCAATCATTTCCTTTGCAATTTTTTCAGGAGATGAAAATTTGCGTTTAAACTCGCAGATCGTATTTTCCCCTTCTTCAATTAAATCTATTAAATCTCTTCTTTTCATAATCTACTTTTAGGAAATAAGATAATATCTCCAATCCTACCGCGAATTATTGAAGATCTCCTTAAAACGTAATTTGAATTCACATTAGGTTTATGTATTAGCGGCGAAGGAATAACTGCAGCGAGACGTATGCATTCATTTAAATTCAAATCCGACGGTTCTTTATGAAAATAAACTTCTGATGCTTCTTTTATACCGAAAATACCATCACCCCATTCTACTGCATTAATATAATTTTGGAGAATTGCTCTTTTAGAAATTTCTTTTTCCATACGGAAAGCTATTAAAAGCTCTTTAGCTTTTCGATAAAAGTTCTTACCGGTATTTAGATAAAGATTCTTAGCCAGCTGCATAGTAATTGTACTGCCGCCTCTAACTGTTTTCCCTCTTCTTCTATTTGTCTTTATAGAAGTTTTTATTTCTTTCCAATCAATACCTTTATGCTTAAAGAAATTTCCATCTTCCATAGATATTATTGCTTTTAAAAGATTGGGATTTACTTTATCAATACTAATCCACGATTGCTTTGGATAATATAGCATATTGTGCTCAAAAGCTCTTTGTTCCATTAAAGATGTGATTCTAAAATGAGAGTACTCCAGGAAGGGTATTTGAAAAGATGGAAGGGAAAAATATGCGACAAAAAAAACATATGCAAAAACAAATTTTGATTTATGTTTTTTAACAAACGGGAGTGCTCTATCAATAAGATATCCCAATTCGTTTTTGGGAAATTGTAGATTAATCATCAATAAGTTTTCCCTTCTTACAAAAATTTTATTGCTTCTATTTGGCGTTTATAAATTCTGCCAGCTTATAGCGAAAAAGCATTAAAAACTACTAATTATGAAAATATTATTTAATTAATCTATTACGATTTGCTTTTAATGAATCAAGAGTTTTTCTTGACTGTTGACTAGTGTCTATTCCCTTTGGTCTTTCCTCCTTTCCCGGTAATATCGGAGTTTGAGTATTATTTTTATTCAATGATTGTAAAGAGTCTGGCTTTTGTGTCTTTGCTGAATCTGAAGATACTTTACCAGGTGAAATGCTTTTTATAGCTCTTAATGAATCTGCTCTAAGAGAATCGAGCCTGGCTTTTTTAACAAGCAATAAGGAATCTTCATAAGCCTTTTTTATTCTAGCTTTTTCCTCGTTATAAAAATTTATCTTTTTACTAATTTTGACCGCATATAAAGTTTTGGGATATTTAGCAGTCAAAGTATCATAAAATAAAGCTGCTGAATCCGGCATATCCAGTTGATTTTCCAAGATCCAACCGGTTGCATATAAAGCCTTGGGTGCCACTGAAGACTGCGGATAACTTTTATAAATATTGTAAAATTCTTTTAATGATTCATTATACTTTTTTTTTGTTAATCTCTTCTCGGCACTATCATATAAACTTATTGCCGGGTCATAATTAAGATCGATTAATGGTTTATTTAATTTGTTTGCTGCAGCATTTACTATATTCTCATTTTTATAATTGTCGTAAATAATATTAAAAAGGCTGTCGGCTTTAGTGTTTTCGTTTATTGTAAGATAATAACTTCCCAAAGCATACATAGTTCTAGCTTGATATTTTGAATCAGGATAATCATTTAAAACTTTTGAATAATAATAATAAGCCGAATCGGGTAAATTAAACTCGGTAAAGAAAAGGTTTCCCAATTCAAATAAATTTTGAACCAAAAGAGATTTAATCGAATCTGCTGAAATATTAGGACGTATTGGCGGAATTCCTTTCCCGGTTTTTTGGGCAGTCACGGTATTGGCTGCCTGTGTTTCGGTTTTGCTCATTTCAGAAAATCTTCTATCATTAAACCTTCCCCGCATATTTTCCCGGGAAACATTAGTTTCGGTATTAGTTGAAGTTTCGTTTTTTAAAGTATCGGAATAAAAGGCGATAGAATCTTTAACAAAAATTTCGGGATTTTCTACATATTCAAGCTTCTTATAATTTTGGGATATATTATCTGTTAATGTTTTATATTTTCTAAATTTCTGAATTTTATCATTTGCAGAAAGAATAAATTCCTCCGGTAAACGTGAAGTTACGGATTTTGAATAATAATAAGATGCACTATCAAAATTAAAGAAATAATACTGGTACAATTCACCCAATTTATATTTAGCTATACCCGAACTTTGTGAATTAGTATAACCTGTATCAACTGCTTTAAAATAATTATATGCTTCCTTATAATTCTTTAACTCAACCTGTGTAGTTCCCAGTTCGAGATCTATTTGATCATAAAATTCAGAATAATTTTTCCTGGTACTCATGTCGTTAAAAATATTTAACGCCTTTTCAGGCTGACCTGCATCACGGTATGCCTTACCGAGTTCAAGCCGGGCATCAAACTCAATATCATATGAAGGCGAGTAGTCAAATACTTGTTGAAAAGCTAAAATGGCATTCTGGGGATCATTTAATAGATTATAAAGTTTACCCATCTCATAGACTACTTCAGCATTTATCTCATCATTTTTTGAAATGTTAAGTAATTCTTTAGATAAGCTTATCGCTCCCGAATAATCTTGTTGAGTTAATTTATATTTAATCTCCTCAATGTATGCATCTATTACAATTTCATCTTTACCTTCCTCTACTCCCTGTTTCCTAACTGTTTCCAGCATTGATAAGGCATCATCATAATTTTTTAATTTCATATCTGTTTTACCAATCCAGAGTTTTGCTTCCAAAATTAAATTACTATTAGGCCGGGTAGCAACAAGCTCTTGAAATTCTCTAATGGCCTTTAAATAATTTTTTTGATAAAAGAACGATTTTCCCAGCATTAATAAAGCATTATCAACGTACACAGATTGAGAATGGAATTGTAAAATTTGAGAAGCTTTTTCTATAACTTTGTTTAAAAGCTGTGTTGCAGAACCGGGGACAGTAACTTCTTCGTTGGAAAAAAGATCCGTCTTTTGTGATTTTATTGCATCCTCAGCCTGGCTAAAAATATCGGAAGTGTTATAATAAAGGTTAAAATAAGTTGTAAAATCGCCCCAAATACCGCAGCTGACTATTAAGAAAGCAGGTATTATAAAGAGGAATTTCTTTAATAAATTAATAATATAGAATTGCATAAATCGAAGCTAAAAAAGATTTTAAAAAAGTAAAAGGTAAAATATTTTACAATGCTTCCCTTCCCGATTCTTCCGTTCTAATTCTAATTGCATCCTCTACATTGGAGATAAAGATTTTACCGTCCCCAACCTGCCCGGTATTTGCAGTCCGTAAAATCGCATCAATTACCTTTTCTTCCTTTTCATCTTCTATTACAATTTCAATTTTTATTTTAGGAACAAATTCAATATGGTATTCACTACCTCTATAAGTTTCGGTATGACCTTTCTGTCTTCCATATCCTCTCACTTCGGAAACAGTTAATCCCTTAATCCCCTCTTCTATCAAAGCCTCTTTTACTTCATCTAGCTTGAAAGGGCGAATTATTGCTTCGATCTTTTTCATTATGATAGTTCCACATTCTAATTACTACTAGAGTGATTTTTTAGACTATTTGCCATGACAGTGTTTATATTTTTTACCGCTGCCGCAAGGGCAAGGATCATTACGTCCTATTTTTTCTCCTACCTGTATCGGCTGAGGTTTTCCTGCTCTGTGTTCCCCATCGGAGGATGATCTATTTGCAGTTATACCCATTCTATCGGCACTTTGCTTTGTTTCAACCATTCTTAAAGGTTGTCTTCTTCTTCTATTTTGCACTTCTTCAGGAGCTTGCGGAAAGAATTTAAACGTAAATGAAACGGTATCATTTCTTATTTCTTCGAGAAGGGTTAAGAAGAGTTTAAATGCTTCGGTTTTATATTCAACAAGAGGATCTTTCTGCCCGTATGCTCTTAAGCCAATTCCTTCTTTAAGATCATCCATTTCACGAAGATGTTCTTTCCACTTATGATCAATTACACTTAAAGTTGCATATCTTTCTAGCCTTGCCATCATTTCGGAACCAAGCATAGATTCTTTTTTATTATAGAATTCTTTTGCAGATTCCATTATTCTTTCAACAATCCCGTCTTTCCCGAGAAGTTCAAACTCTTCCGGTTTTATTTTAATTTCAAATAAAAGATTATGAAGAATCTCTTCCTTTAAATTATCAATTAAAATATCATCAAAATACCTGTCAACCACATCATGCAGATAATCTTCAAGAAGATCAAAGACCTGGCTCTTTAATCTATCCCCCTGAAGTGCACGATTCCTCCTTGTATAAATAACTTCACGCTGCTGGTTCATAGTATCGTCATATTCGAGAAGTCTTTTTCTTATTGCAAAGTTATTTTCTTCCACTTTCTTTTGTGCACGTTCAACTGATTTTGTAATCATCGGATGCTGGATTACTTCTCCTTCTTTAATCCCCATCCTGCTCATTACATTTGATATTCGATCACTTCCAAACAGGCGCATTAAATCATCCTCAAGGGAAAGGAAGAACTTAGAAGTACCCGGATCACCCTGTCTTCCCGAACGCCCTCTTAATTGTCTGTCTATTCTTCTTGATTCATGTCTTTCGGTACCTAGTATAAACAAGCCGCCTTTTTCTACCACCCCATTTCCTAATTTAATATCTGTACCACGACCAGCCATATTCGTTGCAATTGTAACCGCGCTAATTTCACCAGCATGAGCGACAATTTCTGCTTCTCTCTGGTGCTGTTTGGCATTTAGAACATTATGGGCAATTCCTTTTCTCTTCAACATTCTGCTAATGGTTTCGGATACTTCTACAGAAGTAGTACCAACCAGGACAGGTCTTCCTTGGCTGCGGAGTTCTTCAATCTGATCTATAACTGCATTATATTTTTCTCTTTTTGTTTTATAAACCGCGTCATCCTGATCATCTCTTACTACAGTTTTATTGGTTGGAACAACTACTACTTCAAGTTTATAAATTTCAAAAAATTCGCCTTCTTCTGTTTCAGCAGTACCTGTCATTCCAGCGATCTTATTATACATTCTAAAATAATTTTGAAGGGTAATGGTTGCTAAAGTTTGTGTATCTCTTTCAACTTTAACATTTTCTTTAGCTTCAATTGCTTGATGAAGACCATCCGAATAACGTCGTCCGGGAAGAACGCGGCCCGTGAATTCATCAACAATTGCAATTTTACCTTCTTCGGTAATAACATATTCGTCATCTTTTTCAAAAAGTGTATATGCTTTCAGTAGTTGATTTATTGTATGGATTCTATCGCTGCTTTCGGAATATTTTTGATAAAGTATGTCTTTTTTCCTGGTTTTTTCTTCTTCGCTTAATGAAGAATCATTTTCCAATTTGCTAATCTCGGTTCCTAAATCAGGCAAAATGAAATAATCTTTTTCGTTGCCGCTACCTTTTGCTAATTCTTCCCTTCCTTTATCGGTAAGTTCAATTGTATTATTTTTTTCATCTATAACAAAATAAAGTTCATCATCAATGATGTGCATATGTTTAGCTTGTTCCCTCAAATATTCCATCTCAGTAGACTGCATTAACTTTTTATAGGTAGGTTCACTTAGCACTTTAGCCAATTTATTATTTTTGGGAAGCCCGCGATATGCTCTTAGCAAACCAACCCCGGCTTCTCTTTCATCCTGTTTCCCATCTGAATTTAATAATTGCTCTGCTTCACCAATTATTTTAGCAACTAAATTTGTTTGAACACGGTAAAGTCTCTCAACCTTCGGCTTCATTTCATTAAATTTTTGATCATCAATTTCAACAGGACCCGAAATAATTAAAGGTGTTCTGGCTTCATCAATTAATACCGAGTCGACTTCATCTACAATTGTATAATTATGACCGCGCTGAACCTGGGTTTCTTTATCCGCTGTCATGTTATCACGCAGATAATCAAAACCAAATTCGTTATTTGTACCGTAGGTAATGTCACATTGATAAATTTCTTTTCTCTGTTCAGGTGACATCGTATTGAGAATACAGGCAATTGTTAAACCATGAAATTTATAAATTTCTCCCATCCACTCACTGTCACGAAGAGCAAGGTAATCGTTAACCGTTACAAGGTGTACCCCCCTCCCGGTAAGAGCATTCAAATAAATCGGGAGAGTTGCTACCAAAGTTTTTCCTTCACCTGTTGCCATTTCGGCAATTTTCCCCTGGTGCAGTACTATACCGCCCATCAGTTGTACATCGTATGGAACCATATTCCAGACAATCTTGCTTCCTGCGGCTGTCCATGTTTTACCAAGCAGCCTCTCGCAGGTAGATTTTATAACAGCAAAAGCTTCCGGCAAAATCTCATCCAGTATTTCTTCATAATTATCATTTAATTCATCTTCAAGCTCTTCAAGCTCATCGTAAGCTGCCTGCCTGTCAAATTCTTCATCCGAATGAAGTTTTTCTTTTATTTCATCAATTTTTTGCTTTGTTGCGGCAACGTGGTTTTGAATTTTTTCTTTAAATTCCTGCGTTTTTGCTTTTAATTGGTCATCTGAAATGTTTTTGATTTTTTCATATTCTTCATTAATTTCTTCAACGATTGGCCATAGTATTTTAAAATCTTTCGAATGTTTATCACCGAAAATCTTCTTTACAATATTTATCATTTTAAGTGTAACTCCGTTGAATTAAATAGATTTAAAATTACGTATAGAAGGCTTGAAATGCAATTTAGGAAGAAATACCTCAAAATACTTTTTTTACACTTTTTTTAGTTAAAAAATGTTTCAATTATTTCTCAATAATTAAGTTCAGATCTAACGGAATAAAAATTTTATCTTAATTTTTAATATTTTAATAAATAAAGTTAACTTCCATTTTTCTGAATTTTCGTGAAAAAATTAAAATATCAAAAAAAGCTTTCCGAAGAATTTGTAAATAAATTAGCGCAGACTTCCGCCGGTTATCTTTCTTCGCAATCCCTTGATCAATTAATATCTACAATTGAAAATGAATCAGCTAAGAGAATTTTTGATCATGCCGCCGAATCCAATTTTCTTCGAATCCTACTATCAAGATTTGATAAAATTGCATTCTTAAATGACTGTGTTAAATACCCTCATTATATTGAAATTTTAATTTCCATTTCTATTAACAGTAATTATTTGACGGATATCCTTGTAAGAGATCCGGAATACTTTTATTGGATTTCAAATCCATCTAATTTAAATTCGTTTTTAACCGAAGAAAAATTTGCAGCTTCTTTAAATGACCTAACATCGTCATTTAAATCCTTATCCGCTAAAACTAATGCTTTAAGAGGAATAAAAAGAAAAGAGCTTTTAAGAATAGGCATTAAAGATATTCTCGGGATTTCCGATTTGAAAGAAACAACGGAACAACTCTCAATTCTTGCTAAGATCATTTCAGCACATTTATTTAAGTTATGTTATAATGAAATACTGATGAAGTACGGATTGGAAAATAGTAATAGAAGTTATTGTATTATTGCACTCGGCAAGCTTGGCGGAAATGAACTTAATTACAGTTCGGATATTGATTTAATTATTTTTTATGATGAAGATTCCCCGATAAACCACAAAAAAGAATATCATGAGATTTTAACAGAAGTTATTTATTTATTTATTGAAAATGCTACCTCAATAACAAGTTCAGGTTTTATTTACAGGGTTGATTTTAGACTTCGTCCCGACGGCAGAACTTCTTACCTGTGCAGATCTTTAACCACTTATTTAAACTATTATGAAAGCCGCGGCGAAGATTGGGAAAGACAAATGCTGATTAAAGCAAATTTTATTGCGGGAGACATAAATTTATTTAATAGGTTTATTAATTACCTGCAGCCTTTCATTTATCCTTCCTCTTTCTCCATTTCACCGACAGAGCAAATAAAAAAATTAAAAGCCAATATTGAGAAAGGATTAAAATCAGAAGAAGATATTAAGCTTCAATCAGGTGGAATTCGGGATATCGAATTCGCCGTACAGGCACTGCAATTATTAAACGGCGGCAAAAATAAGACTATTAGAACACCTAATACACTTGATGCGATTAAACTTCTCAATAAAAATAATTTATTGAATTCCGAAGAGACAGAAGCCTTAAGATCATCTTACATTCTCTATAGAAGAATTGAGCATTATATTCAATTAATGAACGACTCCCAAACACACATTATTCCTTCCAATGCAGAAATTTTAGAGAAGCTAAGGGATTACTTGAATTTTGACTCAACTGAAAAATTTAGATCCGAGGTTGCAAAAAGAAGAAGAATTGTAAGAAAAATTTATAATTCCGTGATGGGCGAACAGCCTAAAATGAAAATAAAAAGTTATGATTTTTCAACCATAAATTTTGAAAGTATAAAAAATGCAAAAACCGATCTTCAATACCTTCGCGAAGGAAAAGGCCTGCTGGGACAAAAAGAATTCGATCAAAAATCAATCGAAGCTTTTCAAAAATTAGAACCTATTTTATTTAATTATCTTAAAACTTCATTAAAGCCGGACCTGGTATTAAAGAACTTTGTTAGGATAATAAGAAATATTACTTTCCCGTCTATCTTGTATAATGAATTTCAGGATAAAAAGTTTTTCAAATTATTTTTAAATTTATGTGAATATTCGCAGAAAGCAATCGATCTTTTTGCGGAAGATAATGATTTGCATGAATTCTTCTTAACAAGGAAAATTTTCCTCAAGGTTAATAAAGAAAATATAAAAGACTTTTCAATAAAAAAATTATTATTTATTCTTTCGGTACAATTTAATGATTCATTAATTTCTTATACGGAAGTATCTAAAATCTTATCGGTTTACTTTAAACAAAAAATAGAGAGCCTTGCCGGGAATTCAATAGAAAAAGAAATCAGTACCGGATATTTTATCGCCGGAATGGGAAGTTTTAGCGCAGGTGAAATGACTTTCTCATCCGATATTGATCTTGTTTTTGTTGTTAAGAATATTGATGCTGTTCCGGAAATTCAAAAAATATTTCAAAATTTTCTAAATATTCTTAAAGATAATTTTAAACCATTTGATGTTGACTGCAGGTTAAGACCGGAAGGAGTAAGCAGTCCGCTTGCATGGGAACTTAACAGCTATAAAAATTATATTTTCAAAAGAGCACG
>CAYUVK010000116.1:13805-16277 GCA_964448105.1 uncultured Ignavibacteriaceae bacterium | reverse complement strand
ATTTTTATTAACCGGGGATCAGTATCTTTTTGCTGTTTAATTTTAAGAAGTATCCCATCGTCCTGTTTTTCATATGCGAAAACATTCTGAGCTGACATAATAAGTAAAAAAAGTAACGGCAGAATCTGCCTTTGAAATAATTTCATGAAACACCTATAACAAGTTTTAATTTTTTTACTTTTCTAAACTGCCTATAATGAAAAGTCGGCTTTGAACAATCAAAGGCCGACTTTATTTTATTCCGAACTTTAAATACTATGGGAATAGAATTAATTAAAATATCCATTATCTTATATTCCAATCCTATTTTAACCTGTTCCGGATGATCGCGATAATGACTTGCATCCAGACTTACAAGCAGAGCTTGATCAAAGGGGAGTTCACCAACTAAATCCATAGCATTCATTGATATTCCAAGAGTAAATGTTAAAGGAGCCTGAAATCCTTCCTGAGCATATTTCACTTCAGTGGAAAAATTCCTTACGGACATTCCGAATACTAAGCTCTTGATTCCTGTTCTAAATTGTGTCCCAAAATCAAAAACTAACGGTGATAATTTATTTGAAGTATTTTGCACACTTGTGTCATTATTTACAACTACTGGTGTAAGGCTCTCGCCCAAATCTTGGTGAACCCATTTAACCTGACCTCCGACACTGAAACGATCGGTTAACTGTTTGGCATATCCGATACCTGCGGCAAAGGCATTTAAAGTAAATATACCGGTATCATCATATCCCTGGGGGCTGGCTTTATTTACTACGGTACCGTAAAAATCGCCATAGCTAACGTATTGAACACTTATCCAATTACACCATAATTACCATCAGCAGGTCTTATAGCCGCGCTGAAAGTAGTATGCGTAATATCCGCGATCCATTTATTTGTACTCCCTGTAACATCAATAAAAGTAGACATATCAGCCATCCCTGCCGGATTAAAAAACAGTGCGCTTGGTTCTTCGGTAGACTTTATTACATTCTATTCCAGATTACTCGAATTCCAATTAGCTCTTTGGGTCAATTCATTTCCATACAATCCATAAAACTGTAATTTCATACTAGGGGTAATGTCGGAATTGATTTGAAGAGTTCCTTCATTAAACTTGTAGTCCGGCCGTGACAGCGGCCAAATTAACATTGTTCTTGAACCTTTGTATGAAGCATAAAATCTAAGATTTCCGAGAGTATTACTTATTAACGGTACGGGTCCGCCAAAACCTGCATCTATATCATAATCAGGCTGGTTGTTTAGCTGCTTTTTTCTAATCTCATATTCGAAGGCTCTTTGTGCAGCCGTAGGTGTTAGGTTGACGCCCTGTGCATTTAACTGCTGTGAAACTGCATCCCATCCCTGAAAGGTTGGATATTTACTTCGGGTATAATAATCCCATCCGCCGTCGGCAACACTAGTCCCGGTACCGGTCCAGCAAACGGCAGGATCGAAAAATGGACGGAGTGCGTAAGACTTTTTATTATTAAGATCTGTAATTCCCGGGGCAAGCCAATATTTTGCTTGAGGCGTATTTAAGCGTACTTGAAATCTTGCGGAATAAGAATCTTTTTTACCTTCTCTAGTTACAACATTTATTATCCCGGATTGCACCTCACCGTATTCAGCATTAAAACCACCTCTGTTTATGGATACTTCTTTAAGTGAACTTATAGGTAGCTGCAAATCAACAGTCTGATCCCTAGGGTCACGCAGCGTTACACCGTTTACTTGGACAAGTATACCTTCCGGTCCGCCGCCACGAATATTAATATAATTACCTCCTCCGGAAACACCTGCCTGCAATGCAAGAGCACTAGTTACATTTGTAACAGGAAGTTCTCGAATTTGCTCATCAGTAATAGAAACAACACTAGTTGCCACATCCGGTTTAATAAGAGGTTTTTCAGCGGTAACAACTACTTCACCGACCTCGACAGCCTGACTCTCCAAATCTATATTGACCCTTGTTGTTTGATCAATATTTACTTTTACATCTTTAACTAAAACCTTTTTATACCCTACGCTAGTAATTTGAAGATCGAAAGTGCCGGGCTGTACTTCCAAGATGGTATATTCTCCATCAATATTTGTAGCTGCTCCCAAAGATGTCCCTATAACAATTACATTAGCACCCGGGAGAGGTTCACCTGTAGTTTTATCTGTTATAATGCCTGCTATTTTTCCTGTTGTTCCTCCCAAAAGAGGAAACGACAGCATAAATGTAAAGATTAGAATTGGTACAATTAATCTCTTAAGTCGTTTCATATCTAATAACTCCTATAAATTAGATAAACTGCAATCGGTTGGAAACAAATATTTTTCCCCTTTCTATTAACAGGTAATGAATATTAATAAGAAGCCTGTTCATAAAAATTTTTAAAGAAGAATAAAAAAAAGTATAAAAGATCATCCAAACGCCCACCCTTAATGTGTAAAAGATACACTATTCAATCTAAATAGTTTTTTTTAGAAAGTCAA
>CAYUVK010000116.1:0-13705 GCA_964448105.1 uncultured Ignavibacteriaceae bacterium | reverse complement strand
GTGTCAGCTTACATTTATCCGGAATAAAATTGAGCACATCCTGGCTTTTTTAAAATATGAACCTTGATAAATATTCTCTATATCATTTTTACACAATATCTTATATATTCAGCAGAAGCCTTCTCCACTCAATCACAATAAATGTTCATACAATTAAATCAAAATTTATTTGCAGCTTTTTTTTGATGGACGGTTTTATTTATCGATGTGAAAATCTTATTTTTAAACTTCTGTTAAAAGAACAAATGGGAGACGGAATAATATGGATGCTCTTGAAGTTAAGAACCTTGTCAAAACTTTTGATAATGTTAAAGCCGTTGATGATGCATCTTTCGTAGTACCGGAAGGTTCGGTTTTCGGTCTAATCGGAAGAAACGGTGCCGGTAAAACTACTACTATAAGAATGATGATGAATATTTATCTCCCGGATTCAGGAGAGGTTGTTTTACGCGGAACAAAAGTAGGACAGGAATTTAAAGATAAAGTCGGCTATCTGCCTGAAGAACGGGGTCTCTATAAAAAAATGAAAGTAATGGAGACACTCCTTTTCTTTGCGGAATTAAAAGGAAAGACCGGGAAGGATATTGAAAATAGAGCGAATAATTATTTAAAAAGATTCGATCTTTTCGATAGGAAAAATTCCAAAATAGAAGATCTATCGAAAGGGAACCAGCAGAAGATACAGTTTTTAACTACGGTGCTTCATTCGCCGGAATTCTTAATTCTTGATGAACCGTTTAGCGGGCTTGATCCGATCAATACAAATATAATTAAAGAGATAATACTAGAATTGAAACGCGAAGGAAAGGTTATAATTTTTTCAACTCATCTTATGGATTTTGCTGAAAGGATGTGCGATCATATTGCAATGATAGATCATGGAAAGATTATATTGCACGGGTCCCTGAATGATATTAAGAAGAGATATGCACAAAAAAATGTAAGTCTTAATTATGAAGGTGATATAAGCTTCTTAAGAAACAATTCTATAATTCAAAAAATAGAAGATTTCGGCAATACCACAGGCATAAAAGTGAAGGAGAATTTTCAAATCCAGGAATTACTGAAACTTCTTGTTCAGAATAATATTGTAGTTAATTCATTTAAAGCAAATGAAATATCCCTGCATGAAATTTTTGTGCAGCTTGCAGGCGCTTCAGATGGAGATTCACAGGAGGTTGAACATGTTCAATAAAAGAACTTTAAGTATAATTAAAAGAGAATTAAGATCACGTCTGCTAGCAAAATCATTCATATTAACAACTATTTTAATCCCTGTTTTTTTAATCGGTATTCTTGCTGTGCAGACTTTCCTTCTGAGATACCAGGGAGATGAAAAATATAATCTTGAGATTATATCTGCAAAGCCGGAACTTACCAAGGCTTTAAATTCGGAGTTTGGAAAAAATGACCAGGTAAAAGCAGGTAATCTTACACTTTCATTTAGCACACTTGATTCAGCTAAATTAGAAAATTATTTAACAGAGGTAAAACCGCAAATATTAAACAAGAAAATATCGGGAGTCGTTTATATTCCCGCAGCAGCACTATATAATAAAGATTTACAATTTTATTCTCTGAACCCGAATAATCTTTCTTTGTTTAACAAGTTAAAAGGTACAATCAATAAAGTCCTTGTTGATATCTACTTTAGCGGTAAGGAATTAAGCAGCAATGAAATTGCATTTGCCCGGGATGATGTTGACTTTACAGGTTTTAAAGTATCCGAAAAAGGTACTTTCGAAAAAGAAGGAGCGGGGAATATGGTTCTTGCTTTCCTATTTACATTTCTACTCTACTTCAGCTTGATCTTAATAGGCACAATGATGATACGTTCCGTAGTTGAGGAAAAGAACAATAGAATAGTTGAGGTGCTTTTATCTTCGGTAAACAGCAAGGAATTATTAACGGGGAAAATTCTCGGGATGTCTATAACATCATTATTGCAAATGGCAATATGGCTGATGCCTGTATTTCTTCTTATTTCAACTTCTTGGTTTATGCTGCCTCCGGAAATTACTTTGAGTATAGGTATTTCTCACCTGTTTTATTTCCTATTTAATTTTTTCATAGCTTTAATAACATTTCTAGGACTTTATGCTACGGTCGGATCAATTTTCGACAACGATCAGGATGCACAATCCGGTCAATGGCCTTTACTGATGTTAATCATGCTGCCTTTCTTTATAGCTATTAGTATGATAACCAATCCTGAAAGCAGTATAGCCAGAATCGCATCATTTATCCCTTTTGCCTCGCTAATTGTTATGCCTGCAAGGATGACTATCCTGGAAGTTCCTCTGTGGCAGATTGTCCTATCATCCCTGATAAATATTGCTGTAATGGTTTCAATTTTTCCGCTTGCAGGAAAGATTTATAGGATTGGGATTTTGAGTACAGGTAAAAAACCAAAATGGTCTGAAGTAGTAAAATGGTTAAAGTATAAATACTAATTCCGGTTTAAAATCGCTTTAGAGTATATAAACAACGATATAAAAAAAATAAATATGCAAAATTAAAATTGATTTTAGCTTCAAGGTTTAATAATTAATTATTTTGTGAAGTAAATTGTTCAAAGCCAGTTTTGTGTTTACTGCTGCTTAACCATAAATTCAGAGCCAGAAACAGCAGAGAGAATGAAAATGAAATAATTAATTCAATAACACTTGCTCTTAATAAAGAGATCATTCCTGCCGTAAAAAATAAAACCGAATTAAACAATAGTTTTGCTCTCATTGTAAACATCCCATTTTTACTTACAAAAATATATTGTACTATTAACCTATTATTATTGCAATGTTATCTAATTATTAACAAATTTTAGCTGAAAACTTATTAAGAGAAACGAGGAATGAAATTTATGAGGATTAATCCGGTTGTTTTTTATATAAAATATTGGAGGTGCTTTTGCTTGCATATATTTTTGCAAATGAGTTGAACTGCAAAAATTGTTCAGCCCAAATTGTATAACAAGCACAATCACTCAAATGATTATTCACCCCCAACATTCAGTTAATTAATGCTAAGTGCATTGTAAATATATAGAAAAACTTGAAAATATCAAGCAGCATAACTATAAATTACTATTAAATAAAATTAAAATCTTAAAAAAGATATGAATAAATAATGATGGAAGGGTGTATTTTATATTTAATTAAGCCAGTTGCCCGGGAAATGTTATCAAAGATAGCTTGAACAATTATTTATTTTTATTCTCCCTAAGCCAATTTAATGCTTCCTGCCTGTCATATGTCATAAGCATTCTTGCTCCTTTTTTTTAGCAGCATTTTCTGCAACTTTATTCACAACTATCGACTTAGTAACTACTGCTAATTTATAATCAATCAATTTTTTTGCAATATCTTCCCCGATATTAAAATGTTCCATAAAACTAAGTTTGCCTTCTGTACCTGTTAGATCTACAAGAATATTTTGTATTGCCGGTTTTTTTTTCACAAGTATTGATTTTACTTTATCAATTAGATCCTTTAGGCTATCGCCGGAAACTGGTCCTGAACATGAGATCGCAATTATATTATCTGATATTTGAATATTGGATATTTCAACCGGTAATCACAAAATTTTAGTCTATAAAAAACTTCCAAGTCCTGTCTTCTTTTGAGAATCAAGTAATACAAATATATTTATTTTCATTATTTTTACAAGTGTTGGTATCTTTTGAACAAAACTTTAATTTAAGCGGGAGATTTGAGATTAATAATTAAAAAATTATTTGCGGGGAATTGGAATAATAAAATCTTTACTAAAAATATTTGAAGTAATCCGTTCCTTTTTGCATTCAATAAAGAGAGGTGCTGCAATGATCAGAATATTGAATTATTAATCATAATAAAATGAATCAGCTTATTTTCTCATTCTAAATGGAGAATTTAAATGAACCACAAATCCGGAAAACCTTTACAAATAATTTTCTTTTTCGTTTTAACTTATACTTTTATATATCCTCAATCTTTAAGTGTTGATGCAGGAAAGAACCAGGTTGTAAACTGGGAGAAGACACATTCAACTCAATTAAATGGCAGCGTATCACCTGCCGACGTTAGTGTTATTTGGACTTGTCCTGCAAATAAATGGGTAAGTTTTAATGAACCTTCAAATCCCAAAACAGAAGTAACATTTCCGCGTCCCGGTTATTATTTATTGAAGTTAACAGCCGATGGAAAAGATTCGATAAGTCAAACAGTAATTATGAATGTTTTTAAACCTAATTCTTATGAAGCAAGATTAAATGATCTCGTAAATTTAATGACGGTCGATGAAAAAATTAGTCAGCTGTCCAATCAAGCTGATGCCATACCGAGATTAGGAATTCCAAGATATAATTATTGGAGTGAAGCTCTTCATGGTATTTTGGATCGCGGTGTAACTTCTTTTCCGCAGGGAGTTGCAATGGGTGCAACGTGGGATCCTGATCTTTTATATCGTGAAGCATCTGCTATTTCAGATGAAGCAAGGGTTAAACATATTACTGAAGGGAAAGGTTTAACTTATTGGAGTCCAACTATAAATATTGCCCGTGATCCGCGATGGGGAAGGAATGAAGAATCATATAGTGAAGATCCTTATTTACTTTCTAAAATGGCTGTAGCTTTTGTTAAAGGTATGCAGGGGGATGATCCATATTATTTAAAGACAGTTTCTACGCCAAAACATTTTATGGCCAATAATGAAGAGGAAAGAAGACATTCAGGATCTTCAGATATAGATATGCGGAGTTTATATGAATATTATATGCCGGCTTTTAAAAATGCTGTAATTGAAGGAAAAGCTTATTCAATTATGGGTGCATATAATTCATTAAATGGAGTTCCATGCTGCGGTAATTATTTTTTGTTAAATGACGTTCTGCGCAGACAGTGGGGCTTCGAAGGTTATGTTGTTTCGGATTGCGGTGCAATTCATGATATGGTTACCGGGCATCATTTTTTTGAAACCGGTGCCGAAGCTGCAGCACGGAGTATTCTAGCCGGATGCGATTTAAACTGCGGAGAATTTTACCGAGATTATTTGCATGAAGCTTTGAAGCTTGGATTATTAAATGAACAAGATATTGATCGTTCACTCAAAAGAGTTCTTTCCGCTAGGTTTAAGCTCGGTGAATTTGATCCTCCTGAAATGGTTCCATATAGTTCGATCTCAAATGAAACATTAGACAGTAAGGAACATAGAGATTTAGCACTTGAAGCAGCACAAAAAGCAATTGTTCTTTTAAAAAATGATGGGACCCTTCCGATCAAAAAAGACAAAGTGAAATCAATTGCGGTGATTGGACCAAATGCAGCCGATATTCAACTGGGAATTTATAGTGGTAGTCCCAATATTACTGTAAGTCCTCTTGAAGGTATAAAAACAAAAGCTGCCAAATATGGAATTAAAGTAGAATACATAAAAGGTTGTAATATCGGAGGCGGTTTACAAAATCCAATTGATGCAAAATATTTTGGAGAAGTTGATAATTCCGGAAAAACCGGGGTGAAAGGGGAATATTTCGACAACAGAAATTTATCGGGGAAACCTGTTTTAACCCGCATTGATTCAGCAATAAATTTTAGCTGGGGTGCAAACTCGCCTGGACTTGAAGTCCCGTACGATCAATTCTCTGCCAGGTGGATCGGGAAAATAATTCCCCCGGAAGATATTCATCATCTTGGAACTAGAACTGATGATGGAGCCAGACTTTACCTGGATAATAAATTATTATTTGATGATTGGACTGAACATGGAGAAAAACCTAATAATGCCAAAGTAGATTTAAAAGCTGGTAAAGAATATGAGATAAAATTTGAATATTTTGATAACATTCTCGGTGCAGCAGCAAGATTGACCTGGGATCTTGGCCAAAGAGACTTTCAAGAAGCAATAGAGATTGCAAAGAAAAATGACATGGTTATTTTAGTTCTCGGAATATCTCCCGGAATTTCTGCTGAAGAATTTGATAGAACTAAAATTGAATTACCTGAAGTGCAAAGAGATTTAATCCGGGAGGTTGCAAAAGTTAACCCGAATATTATAATTGTTTTGGTTAATGGCGGACCTTTAGCTCTTGCGGGAACTGAGAAATATGCAAAAGCAATTGTAGAAGCCTGGTATACCGGGGAGTTCTCCGGAACAGCAATTGCTGATGTACTTTTTGGAGATGTTAATCCGGGAGGAAAATTACCGGAGACTTTTTATGAATCAACAGATGAACTTCCACCTTTTGCAGATTATGATATAATCAATCATCCGCGTACATATATGTATTTTGAAAAACCGGTTTTATATCCGTTTGGCTATGGACTTTCTTATACAACATTTAAGTACTCTAGTTTGAAATTAAATGCAGATAAAATTAATAAAGATGGTGAAATTGAAATTCAATGTGCCGTTCAGAATACAGGTAAATATAAAGGGGATGAAGTAGTCCAGGTTTATGTTCATGATATTGAAGCTTCGGTTAAAGTTCCTTTTAGACAGCTTAAAAGATTCAAACGAATTACACTCGAGCCAAATGAAGAGAAGACTTTATCATTTAAAATACCTGCATCCGAGCTATCTTTTTATAGTATAAGATCTAATAATTTTAAAGTCGAACCGGGAGAATTCGAAATTCAAATCGGCAGTTCATCTCAAGATATAAGACTGCGGAAAAAATTTATAGTTGAATAAGCAGTAGAGACGGGGCATGCCCCGTCTCTACAATTAATTGAGAACAATAAATTTAAATTATGTCAACTAAGTTATTTAATACAAATAACTTGACAGATATTACATAAGGAGTTATCTAATGAATATATCTTCAAAATTAATATCCTTTTACTTAATATTTTTGGTTATTCTTATACCTTTCAATTTTACCAAAGCTGATCCCTCAAAGATCCATGTATGGGAAATGAAAGAGATTAAATTGAAAGCCGAAAAAACTTATGATAATTATTATGCAGATGTCGAATGCTGGATCGAGTTAAAAGGACCTGATTTTTCAAAACGGATCTACGGGTTTTGGGACGGGGAAAATAATTTTATTGTTCGGGTTGTAGCAACAAGTCCGGGCACATGGCAATGGGAAAGCGGTTCAAATCAGCCTGATGATAAAGGTCTGAATAATCATACAGGAGAATTTACTGCTGTCAACTGGACAAAAGAAGAAGAAGAAGAAAACCCCAACCGGCATGGATTTATCCGTGCTACTCCAAACGGGCATGCTTTACAATATGCGGATGGAACTCCATTTTTTCTAGTTGGTGACACATGGTTAGCCGGTTCTACATGGCGTTTACCTTTTAGAAATGCTGCTGCTTCTGAAAATTATGTACCTGGACCGGGAATGGGCTTCGAAGACGCAGTAATGTATAGAAAAAGACAGGGATTCAATTCCGTAAGCATGATCTCTTGTTTCCCTAATTGGGAAGCAGATTATAATGCTGCCACTTATGCCGATTCCAATGGAATTTATGTTAGGAATGCCTGGGAAAAATTTGATTATCTTACCAAAGATGGTAAAATGACTGCAAAGGATATGCGTGATGAGTATGGGAATAAACCATTTGCAATGTCCAAAGAGCATCCGGGTGTTGCCGATTTTGATCATATAAATCCCGATTATTTTAAAAGTCTGGATAAAAAGATGCAGTATCTTTCCGATGAGGGATTTGTTCCTTTGCTAGAAACGGTTAGAAGGGATATGTGCCCAACCTGGAAAGCATACTTTAATTTTAATGAATCATATTCACGATTTGTACAGTATCTCAGTTCAAGATACGGTGCATACAATTTTATATACAGCGAAATACATCTCGATTGGATACCCAAGGAGTACAGTCTTACAGCAGATGAATTTAATGAAGCACTAAAATATCATTTAAAAAAATATGGCACGATGCCGTTTGGTCAGCCGGTTACAACACTAATAAATAACTCTACATATCTTCAGTTCGGGCATGGAAAAGATTGTCCCTGGTTAACAATGCAAAGTGTAGGAAATAAGCCGAGAGATCATAGAATAGCATATGCACTCGAAACTCTTTTTAATCTGAAGCCACCGTATCCGGCTATTAATTTTGAGCCGTATTATACCGGGTGGAACCATGAAATTAATATGCCCGGCGGTGAACGTCCGCCGGCAAATTCAAAACGGGATAATTATTTTTCACGGGCACAAATGTACGGATCAGTTTTATCGGGAGGTTTATCGGGGCATGTGCACGGAACAGCTGCATACGATATTACAACAACAGGAGAACCCGCAGGGTTGCGTCCCCATGTATGGGATGCTTTTAAATATGAATCTGCAAATTATATGCAGTATTTAAAAGAATTTATTTTATCAGAAGGGAAAAGATATCAGGACCTAACACTTGCAAGAGAGGATATCCAGCCTTCAAAAGCTCCCGGAAGT
Source organism: uncultured Ignavibacteriaceae bacterium (assembly GCA_964448105.1). Taxonomy (GTDB): domain Bacteria; phylum Bacteroidota; class Ignavibacteria; order Ignavibacteriales; family Ignavibacteriaceae; genus CAVQBP01. The sequence continues at coordinate 5,307 of CAYUVK010000116.1, read as the reverse complement.
CCGGAAGAAGGTCTGGATGGATGGTCTTATATGATGAGAACACCCGAAAAGGATTTTGCTCTACTTTATTTTGAAAATAAATCTGTTATACCTGTATTAGAAAACTTCAAACCTAATACGGAATATTATTTTCAGTGGTTTAATACTATCGATGGTAAATGGAAAGATAAAGTTACTATTAAATCAGATGAAAACGGAGAGCTTAAAATACCGGGATTTCCAGATGGACAAAATTCATCATCTAAAGATTGGGCAGCAAAAATAATTATGATGTAAATTAAAATATTTTACCGCAGAGAACTCAGAGATCGCTGAGAAGAACGTTTTATCCTCTGTTACCTCTGCGCCTTCTCTGTTACCTCTGCGGTAAATATTTGTTCATCTAAAATTAATTTTACTCTTTTTCAGCATCAATTACTACAAAGGGAATGCTTAATTTGAATAACCCATTGGATTCAGCTATTTCATTCATTCTCAATTCAAGTTCTTTAAATATTTGAGATTGTTTCTTCTCTGGAATAATTTTTTCCCATTCATTTAAAAATGCCAATCTTATAAAAAAATGATTAAACATAGACGTTCCATCGTTAAATTTATATTCGAATTTATCATGCTCAACATCTTTTATAACAAATCCATCTTTCTCAATTTTTTCCAGAAATTCAACAAGAGGTTTTCGCTTGTTGTAAATATGCATTTTCATTTTCTGCAGTTCAGAATTCATATTTAATTCATATAACAGCTTCTCAAATATTTCATAAAATTCAATCATTGTTGTATTTAAGTTGATAGTCTGTACAAACTGTCCCTTGCTTTTTATTACCCTTGAACATTCGGCCAAGGCTTGATCTAAATTGCTAATGTTGTTTAAGCCGTTATTGCTAACTATTAAATCAACAGATTTATTCTCTAATGGAATATTTTCTGCAACTCCTTCAATAACTTCAACATTTTTTATTCCGTAAAATTGTATTTTTTTATTCGCTCTATTGATTGCAGCCATCCATGGATCTATCCCGACGATTTTACAGGTTTCTCCGAATCTCATTGCTAATTCTAATAGTGGAAATCCTGTACCGAATCCAATATCGAGGACAGAAATTTGTTTTCTAAATTTTATTTTATCAAGCAGCTTTAAACCGAAAGGCGCAGACCAGAGAGGAAGTTCATCAAATACTTCAATTAATTCATCAGAATTAAGGTCCCTATTAATGTGTTTCATTTGCCTCCGGTATTAATTCTTTTGGTTGAGACTGAATCTTAATAATTGCGGACTTTAATCCGGGTGATGAGGCAGTCAATATTATTTCTCCGTTTTGTTTAGTTGATTGCACTAGTATCCGGGCAAGCCCATTAAAAACTTTACGTTTCCATTGCTTTGCCGGATAAATTACCTGTACCAAACCAGGATCTGTATTGGGAGTATCCCATTGATTATTTTTCCTGAATCTCTTTCCTGTTACAGCATATTCGTTTCTGCCTTTATGAATTAAATTATGATTAAGCTTAAATGATTGGTTTGGATCATCACGCTTTATGTTAGCAGCTATTAAGTTTCCGTTTACATAAATAGATTGATCTTCAGTAATACTTTTTGTAAATAAATTCACTTCTGTTTCATCTGTAATTTCCGGTAATTCAAACATTCCTCTTACTACAATAAGTGAATCAGTATAAACCCGCCAGTCTTCATTTTGATTTTGAAAAGCCGGTTTCCAGGCAGAATCGTTATAACCATAGGAAACTTCCCGACGATTGTTGAGATTATCTACCGGAAACTCTTTCAATCCTTCAATTTTAAATGTTTTTATTGTTTTAAAAAATTTATCGGCTTCATGGCTTGCCGGGTTTCCATTTCCGACCCCGATAATTTTTCCTTCTCCTTCCAGCTTAAAATAGATCTCGTTATCAGCAGTTGGCACCATTAGTCCGTTAGCATCATTTGCCTGAGTTGTAATTACGGAAACATCTTCACCATCTGCTTTAATAATATTCCTATGGGCTGACAACTGAATCGATACAGGTTCACCTGTGGTCTTCATTTCCTTTACTAAAATTTCTTTTCCATTTTTATATCCACGTGCAGTTAAAGTACCGGGTTCATAATTGACTTCCCATTCAAGATGACCATTCAACGGCATATCTTTTTTACCTAAGCTCTTATTGTTTAGATATAATTCTATTTGTTCGCAATTACTGTAAATAACAGTTTTTATTTTCTGTCCTTTCTTTCCTTTCCAACCTGCCTGACCTGCGGGCTGATTCCAATGCGGGGAAATATGAAGTACAGGGTCGCTGCTCCACCACGATTTAAGATAATAATAAATATCTTTTGGGAAACCGCATAAATCTAAAAGTCCGCTTTGTGAAGCGACCTGGGGCCAACCGAAAGGATGAGGCTCACCCCTGTAATCAAATCCCGTCCAGTAAAATAAACCTGCAAGAAAAGGGCGTTCATTATAGAATTTCCATCCTGATTCTGTTCCAACATTTTCGGGTATCCGGTTAGTGGGTGCAAGATATCCCATTAGTTTATCGGTTTTGTAAATACCACGTGTACTTCTTGTATTACTTTCTTCGGTTCCTATACCGGCCTGCCATGGAAACTTAGAATGATGTTCATCTATATCCCCTTGAACAATGTAATTGTAACCCATAACCTGGGTAACTGTGCCGATCCCATTATCCCATCCTCCGCTGCAGGCGGCAGTAAATGCACGGGAAGAATCAAGCTGCTGTGCGAAGTCCTGCATTGTGGAAGCAATACGTGCTCCTTTTATATTTCCTTCAATCGCCCATTCTTCATTACCTAATGACCAAAGAATAACAGAAGGATGATTACGATCCCGCATAATAAGATTTTTAAGGCAATCTAAATGTTCTTTATTTGATCCCATCAGCCGGTTCTCATCGAGCACCAGCATTCCCAATCTGTCACAAGCATCTAGAAATTCCGGGGCGGGCGGATTGTGTGAAGTACGTATTGCATTGCTCCCCATCTCTTTAAGTTTTTTCATGCGGAATTCCTGCAAAGCATAAGGAACAGCAATGCCGACTCCGGCAATGTCTTGATGCTCATTTGTGCCTTTAATTTCTACCCGTTTTCTATTTAAGAAAAATCCTTTATCGGGATCAAATTTTACAGTTCGAATTCCAAAATTAGTTTCGTAAGTATCTAAAGCTCTCGCCCCTGATTTAATTACAGTTTTAAGTTTATGAATGTAAGGTGTTTCAAGTGACCATAATTTTGGATCGGTAATATTGTAAATGCTGAAGTATTCATTCTGTTCGCCGGGTTTGAGCAACAATTGATTTTTTGATCCGGAAACAAGGATTTTCCCGTCAGGATCAAAAATAGTTTCATCAATATCAAATACGAAATTTTCTTTCGATTCATTTATTACATTAGTACGTATGGTTATAACTGCAGTATCATCTTTTAGATCCGTAGTAACAAATGTACCATACCTGGCTACATGGAGAGGGGGTGTTTTATTTAACCAGACATGCCTATAAATGCCGGCCCCTTCATAAAACCAGCCTTCTTCCATTGTAGCATCAACGCGAACTGCAACAACATTATTCTCACCATAGTTCAAATAATCAGTAATATCATAATCAAAACTTTTATAACCGCTATGTTCAGTACCGCAATAGAAACCGTTAATCCACACAATCGAATTACGGAACACACCATCGAATTCAATGGAAATACGTTTACCAAGATCAGTTTTTGCTATAAAGAAATTCTTCCGGTACCAGCCCACACTATTTTGCGGAAAACCTCGACCCATAGCTTTAAAACCATGGCTGTAGCTCCCGAGAGAATCAAAAGGAAGTCCAACACACCAGTCATGCGGTAAGTCGATTTTTCGCCAGGCACGGTCATCAAAATTTTTTGCAGCTGCACCATCGCCGTAACCGGTTTTGGCGAAATAAGAGAAATAACCGGTTCCATTACCAAAATCTTTTTCCGGGTTCACTGCATTACCTAATGCAAAACGCCATCCAAAATCCATCAGCAGATGTTCGCGAACATCAACCCGGTTATTGTCAAGATTATTCTGGGCGACGGTATTATTAAAAGCGGCAATTATTATTATTAAGATAAAGGGAATAATCTTAATTAATTTTTCAAAGTTATCTCTCATTATAAATCTCCCTTGTAACTAGTTTGCTAACAAAATATGCAGACATTAAAAAATATTTTTTGTAAATCCTATAAATTGGAGAAACATAAATCATTTTCACCGGAAAGAGAATTTTCGTTTTTAATATTTGAATAAAAAAAATACACTCATTTATTTTAAACGGATGTTTCAATTATTCAACCAACATCATTTTTTAATCTTCCTTTCATAACAGGCGATTCTAAAATAAAAGTCCTTACCATAATTGCAGAAATAATTATTATGCCGCCGATTATAGCCATGAAAGAAGGAACCTCTCCGTATCCTAAAAACACCCATACCGGGTTAAGAACCGGTTCAATCATCGATAACAATGAAGCCTCAATTGCCAGTACTCTTTTTAACCCAAAGCTGAAAATTATATATGCAATTCCAATTTGAAATATTCCAAGATATGATACCATCAAAAAGTTATTTAAAGATAAATTACTTATACCAAACATATATGGTGTGCAAAACAAGAAAACAATTATATTACCATAAAAAATAGAACTAAATTGATATTCTTTTTTATTCTTTCTCATTCCAAGCATGAATGCTGCAAAAGCAATCCCGGATAAAAGTGAAAGAATATTTCCAACCATATGTCCAGGCGAAATTTCCCCGATAAAAAAAAGAAGCATTCCAACAAAGCAAATAATTATCGTGACGATATTAATTTTTTCATAATTAGTTTTATTTATAATAGGCTCAAAGATTAAAACATAAATCGGTGCGGTATATTGAAGAAAAATTGCATTTGCGGCAGTCGTTAACTTATTAGATAAAACAAACAAAATTAATACAGCAGCATAGGAAATGGCATTAATAAATGTAAACATATTAGCATAAAAAACCTGCCGTCTAAAAATTATAGCAAAAACAATTGCAGCCCAGACACACCTGAAAAAAGAAATCTGCATTGCATCCAGGGTGACCAATTTGATAAATAGTCCACCGGTGCTCCATAACATCGCAGAGGCCAAAACAGCTAGTAATCCTTTTTTATGTTCAGGCAAGTTTTTCATTTAAATAGAAGTAATGAATTTAATTGAGGTAGTAAATATAAAGAACTTGGATGTAATTTATGAGTAATTGCAGGTTAAAGTTCAAGAGTAAGTTCAAGTTCAAGTACAAG
>CAYUVK010000115.1:0-16342 GCA_964448105.1 uncultured Ignavibacteriaceae bacterium | reverse complement strand
GATTAAGAGTAAGAAATTTTGTTAAAAATTCATATAAAAAAGATTATAACAACCCTTATGCAAAGAAACGCCAAACTATTATCAAGAGATTCTACAGCTTTATTATTAATTGATGTTCAGGAAAAGATCTTAAATGTTATGCTTAATAAAGAAAGACTAATTGATAATTGTATAAAATTAATTAAAGGATTTAAAATTCTTAATGTCCCGATTTTTTATACCGAGCAGTATCCAAAAGGTTTGGGTCCAACATCTAATTTATTATTAAAAGAATTGGAAGGTTTAAGCGCAATCCAGAAAACAAGTTTTAGCTGTTTGTGTGCAGGAAATTTATTTCAAAGATTAAAAGATAATAATGTAACTCAAGTTGTTGTATCTGGAATTGAATCTCATGTTTGTGTTCAACAGACAGTTCTTGATCTATTAGCAAATGATTTTCAAATTGATGTATGTGCAGATGCTGTCTCATCTCGGAAAGAGAATGATTTAAATACAGCATTGGAGAGAATGAGAAATCATAACGCAGAAATTACGACTGTTGAATCAGTTCTTTTTGAATTACTTAAAGAAAGCGGAACTGAAGAGTTCAAGAAAATTTCTTCAATAATTAAATAATAATAATGCGGAATCAATTCTTTTGAATGATTGAATGGATGAATGATTGAATGTTAAACTCATTCATCCTTTCATTTTCTACATCGGTTTAATAACCATAAGAACCACGGCAACATAAGGAGCTAAAGTTGCAACTGAACCCCATATATCCCATTGTTTAGCTAATCTTTTGTATTCATCCCAGTTAAATTGTGATTCATCTTGTGCAAGTGCCAAAATTTTCTTTTGAATTGTTACAACCTTAGCCATAAATGCGGCACCGGAAATAATCACTAAAATCAATGACCAGAATATCCAGGTTGTAGTAATTAAATTATATCCGCCGTGTAAAGCAGCCCCAATTCCGAAAATTATTATAATAGCAACACCGGGCATTGTAAAGTACCTGTCTGCTTTAATAATTCCATCAAAAGTATCGGCAATTTTTTTAGGATCTTTTGATCGCTCTGCGTGCATTTTCCAAAATGGTCCGACAGTTATATTTCCCAAAAATATAATTGCACCGAAAATATGTATAAGTTTTAATATTAAATAAACCATATCAACCTGAAAATATTTTGAACAAAGTTAAAGTAATTTTTGCAGAATAAAAAGTGTTTGCAATTATAGAATTAAAAGCTAAATAATAAGAACCTTATCTTGTAAAAAACTCATCCTCTAATACTTCTCTTTGTTAAAGAGAAGGATATGTTATCAATTAAACCAGAATTAATTAAAGTTATCTTTATAAATATTCGGCCAATTATTAATATTTTACTTTTACAATCAATATTGTTTTAGCTTGAAATTGCCAAACGTTGAACGTTTTTATGAGAATTATTTTGTTTGACTTTTCAGCCTTTAAATTTTACTTCAATATTTCGCCGTTAACACGGAAATAAGTTTCCGGTTTAATGAACCATTCTTTTTTACTACCGGGAAATCTCCTTTATATCCCCAATGACAATACGCAATATTATGTTCGTTAAAAATTTCACAGACATCTTTGTACCATCTTAAAGCTATATCTTCCGGGATTTTCGGATAAACACCAAACTCACCGCAATATAATGGGAGATTATTTTCTTTTGCCACTTTAATTGCAGGTTCCATAAGCATCAGCAAAGTATCTTTTATAAAATATCCGTTTGCTCCATCCCGCATAGCTTTTATTGTTTTTTCTGAAAGTCCCTTATAATTAGCTGTATCAACAATCCATCCAGGATAGTTAACCGGTCCTTTATATTCTCCTGTTTTTGTCCATGGTGCAGTATGATGAGTAAGTGCCATTGGAGTATAAAAATGAAAACTAAGAATCAGATTCTTATCATCCTTAGGGAATCTCAACTCCGGAAATGTATCTGCATGCTGCCACATATTTGATCCAATTACTACTACTCTTTCAGTTTCTTTTTCACGAATTGCTTTTAAGACTTTGTTAAGAACTTTATTCCAGTCTTCAGGGTCTTTTGCTGTCGGTTCATTTAAAATTTCGTATGCCACCATGCTATCCGGATATTGATGCAATTCATCAGAAAGCTGCATCCACATTTTAATTAACTTTTGCTGTTCAGCTTCATTTGTCCATAAAGGATTTGAAGAAGCATTGAAATAAAAAGACCGGATAATGTGTAAATCTACAATTACGCGTAAGTTATTTTTTGAAGCCCACTTTATTGCATTATGAAGCAAATCGAAAGCATCTTTATGTTTGTTTCCTGATGAATCCCATAATTGTACTTCATCAATAGGAATTCTAACGTGATCAAATCCTGCAGAAGCAATGGAATCAAAATCGGCTTCTGTAATATATTTAGCCCTTTCTTCACCTCTTTTCATGCTTTGAGACAACCAATGACTAATATTCACGCCGGTTCTTATATTGAAATTCTCTGGATATTTTTCTTGAGCAAGAATTTGTATACAGATAAAAACAAATGATGTTATAACTATAAGCGTTAAGTTTTTCTTGATCATAATTTTATCTCCTCAATTATTACAAAAGTTCCACTTCTTTATTTAATTTGATATCTCTAGAAGAAGATCCTATATTTAAAATGAATTTTCCCTTTTCTGCAAACCAACCCTGAGTTGCAGGGTTCCAGAATGAAAAATCTTTTTTATCCAATTTTATCTGGACTGTTTTGGTTTCACCCGGTTTAAGATCGATTTTCTTTAATCCTTTTAATTCCTTAACAGGTCGCGGGACAGAAGATTTAATATCGTGAATATATAATTCTGCAACTTCTTTCCCTTCTAAATTGCCGGTATTTTTTATTGTGAAACTAACAATAATGGTATCATCTTCTTTAAATTTAAACTTTTCTTTAGATACACTTAGATTATTATATTCAAAAGTTGTATAGGATAATCCATACCCAAACGGATACAAAGGCTCTATATTTCTGCTGTCATACCATCTGTAACCAACAAACACGCCTTCGGTATAATAAACATTAAAAATTTTGTGTGCTTTTTCCGCATTACCATTCCAGTCTGTATAAAGTTTTTCTCCTTCAGGTATATAACCGTAACCCGGTGAATCTTTGAACTCTTTTTCGATTGTAATGGGTAATTTACCGGATGGATTTGTTTTACCTGCAATTATTTCAGCCAGAGCTACATTACCCATCTGTCCTCCATACCAGGCATAAATTATTGCTTTGGCCTTACTATTCCAATCAGTCATTCTTATACCGCTGCCTGATGTTACTATTACAACCGTGTTGGGATTATTATTGACACATTCTTCTACTTTTTTTTCCTGATTAGCCGGCAGTGCAAACGGTCTGTCCCAACCTTCACTATCCTTGGTACCTACGTTACATAGAACAACATCTGCAGATTTAATTTGTTCCGGGGATGGGTTTTCAATGTAATTTAACCTGTCGCCGAATTTTTTCTTCAATTCATCAAACATTAAATGAATATCATATCCCTCAACTTCAGCAGAACCACCACCCCTTGCCAATTCTTTAACAAAGTCGCCGGTAATTAAAATATTTTTTACTCCTTTTTTAATCGGCAGAATATTGTCTTCATTCTTTAAAAGGACAATTCCTTCTCTTGCAGTCTGTAAAGCAACAGATTCATGTTCATCAAACTTATTTAAATATGCCGGATCCTTTTCCCTGCCGTTAAGTTTCATGGCAAAATATGTTCTAAGAATTCCTTTTACCATCCTGTTAACATCGGAAATTTGAATAGCACCGGCTTTTAAAAGCGAATCGACATTTTTAAGAGCGAGTGCTAATGGCATTTCAAGATCCTGACCTGATTTAACAACCTTTTTTCCATTATAAACCGACCACCAATCAGTCATTACAAGCCACTTATATCCCAATTGTTTTTTTAATAGATTATTGATTACGAAATCACTTTGGCCGCACCATTCGCCGTTCAATAAATTATATGAAGTCATAACAGCTTTAGCACCTGCATCTACTCCAGCCTTAAATGCCGGTAAATTAATTTCATGCAGTTCTCTGTCACTAATTACGGAATTACTTCTTCTTCTGAAAAAATCAGTATTGTTTGCTACAAAATGTTTTAATGTTGCGACTGTGCCCGTACTCTGAACACCCGTAACATAATTCTCAATCATTCTTGCAGCCAAAAAAGGATCTTCGCCAAAATATTCAAAGTTCCTACCGCATTGAGCTTGTCGGTAGTTATTCATTCCCGGACCTAATAAAATACCTATGCCACCTGCCCTGCATTCTTCCCCGACAGATTTTGCATATTTGTATGCTAAATCAGGGTTCCAGGTTGCAGCTAAAGAAATAGGGCAGGGAAATGCTGTAGATTTTTCCAGTTGATATTTTGAAAGATCAGCTTCTCTGTAAGTTTTTCTTATGTGTACTCCTTGAGTAGCATCAGACATATAAACTTCTCCCAGATTTAATTTTGGAATTGGTCTGATTAGAAAATTCCTATCTCCTCCTACATATGCAATTTTTTCTTCCAGGGTCATTAAAGACATTACTGAATCAGCCATTTTATCGGCACGTTCATATGAAAGCGGTTTAAACTCTTTATTCTCCATTTTCGCTTGTCCAAAAGATTGGCTATAAAAAACAAGTAAGCAGAATGTTAAAATTGTAAATAGGATCGATCTGTTAAGCATTATCCCTCCAATTATTTTTTAAATTTTAATGATATGTATTCCAATGAAATTATTCGAAATTAATTATAAAATATAAGGTATTTGAAAAATACAAAAATAACCAAAAACTATAAAAGCAATGATTAACCCGACTGCAAATATCCAGTGTGGTTTTAAAACATCCCATGCTTCTTCACTTAAAATTTTAGGCATAACAAAATAAAGCCCTATAGCAACCCATACTGCCTGCAAAGGAGTTAATAAAAGTCCGTCAAGTATTGCACTAAGCTGTACAAGAAAAACCGATTTAAGTCCGAAAGTAAAAACAATAATCATGCTTGCACAAAGGAAAAAGATTAGAAATCCATGAAACTGTTTTTTCCAAGGAAACCTACTTCCAAATTGCGGGATACAAATTCTAACTGAGTCCGCCAAGAGACGCGGCCATCCTGCTAACTGTCCGATCTGCGTGCCGATTAATGCTATTATTGCAGAAAACATAAAAATAAAACCGCCGAATTCTCCCCACTTTGAAGAAAAGATTTGTGCTATAGTTGTTGCAACTTCTTCTCCTTTAGGCGCCAACTGTAAAGGTCTTAAAATACCTACACCCGCCATAAAAAATCCTATAGTAACTATATTGCCGATAAACATTGCAATTGTTGCATCGGCATAAACAACATGGCACCACCCTTTTATTTTCTCAGCTGAAGTGCGGGTTAAATTGCCCAGCATATTTAAATCGGCAGGTTTACCATACTCTCTATTCTTTGCCGCACCATATCCCGCACCAAGTACCCAGTAGGTATACCATACTTGGCTGGCAAAACCACCGGCTCCCCATCCTAACAAAGGTAATATTTCTCTCCATGGATTAGGTGATGCTCCGGCTTTTGATATTGCCCACCGAGGTACAGATGGAATATTTAGAATAAAACTTTTTAAAAATTCTGAAAAGCCTGGAAATATGGTAACACTCACATATAAAACTCCAGCAATTATAATAAGGACAAAAAAGCTCATAACAATTTTCAAAAGATCAAATATTCCAGACCAGACAACAAATAAGCTGAAAATAGTAACAAACCATCCGCCAATAAATGGAGATACTGGAACAAGACTGCTGATAAAAATACCTGTTACGGATGCAATAGATCCAATTGAAATAGTTGCCGATATTAGCTGTACAACTAAAACAATCCATACAATCCAGTGGTGCGGCCCGCGAATGCGATCGAACATATCAATCATCCCTTCGCCTGTGCAAACAGTATACCTGGCTCCACTCATGCCAATCCAATATTTCAGGAAAATTCCAAATGCAACAGCCCATATTATGGAAGTACCTAATATTGCCCCCGTACGCGGTGCAAGAATAATTTCACCCGAACCGATATATTCGGCACACCAGATAAAAGAAGGACCAACTAATGCTAAAACCGTTAAACCTTTTGGCGGGGTTTCGATTTTTTCTATCTGATTTTCCATTCCCTCCATTGATTTTAATAAAGAAATGACTTTTGAAGATTTTAATAAAAATAACTTTATATTTTAACAAGAGACAAAAATGTACAATTATTATGTATTATGCTTGCATCATCGAGTTTAAATATTGCATAAAACTTTAGTCGCATAAGGTGAGTTTAATGGATATTGAATGAAAAATATACTTTTTTATTTATGAACTTTAATTTTAATTATTCATTATCAGGATTAGGTTTTGTCTCTTTTTTCCCTTCATTAATGTTATTATAAAACCTTTGGGTAGGATAAGCAAAATCTATATCTTCACATTTTGAAAATTGTAACAAAATATCTTCCCAAATTTCTTCTTCGCTTGTTCTTCGTTTTCTCGGATCGCAAAGATAACGAATAGTTAACATTACCCCGCTGTCCCTGACACTTGTATAAACAATCGGTGTCAGTTTAGTATAAAAGATCATAAACTTTTGAGATGCTTCTTTAATTCTTTCTTCAGCAGATTTACTTAAATGTTCGGCATAATTATTAACTATTTTGGACAATATATCTTTAGCTTTTTTCCAGTTGCTTTCAAAGGTTACAAGAACCGGTATTTCATTCCAGATATAATTAAAACCCGTAGTGTAATTTGCCTGAACCTCACTAAAAACTTTGCCGTTAGGAATATGCAATATTCTCCCCGTAGACTGTTCAGCATCAACCCAATTGCCTATCTCCATCAAAGTAAATTGGAATATCCTTACATCAATTACATCGCCGGAATTATTTCCAATTTGGATCCTATCGCCAACAATAAAAGGTTTTCTCCATAATATAAACAACCACCCTGCGAGGTTGACCAGAGGATCTTTAAGTGCTATCGCTAATCCGGCAGAGAGGAGCCCCAAAAAAGTTGCAAGCGAATTAAAACCTTCAAACCAGATTCTCCCGATTAATAAAAACCCAATCGTGAAAGCAATGTAAACAGTAGATTTTCTCCAACGGTATTGACTTCTAATATCAACATTTTTACGGAAATATATTTTGAGGATAATTTGACGGATTAACCACAGGATAAAAATTATAACAATCGATGTTATTATTTTACCTTGCAATGCAGGGCTGAATCCCAGAGTTTTTTCAAACCAATTGGTAATATCCAACTTTATCATTAAATATTAATATTTAGTGTATATCAAGTTATAAATAATAAGCAAATAAAACCAAAAACCCATAAATAAAAAACGGATAGTTTTTGCTACCCGTTTTAATTTCCTGTAATAAGAAAAATTTTTTAGAAATATTTTAAACGATTCTCAATAAGTATAGTACTTAAAGTGAATCGACAACTTTTTTAAGTTTGTTCCTTATTTCATCTGCTACAGAAGCAAGTGATTGATTTTTGATTGCCTGCATAGATGCTACAGGATCAACAGCGGCAACTTCTATTTTTCCATCGGCTTGTTCAATTACGGTTACATTACAAGGAAGCATTGCTCCTATTTTATCTTCGGCTTGAAGTGCCTTGTATGCAAAAGGCGGATTGCAGGCGCCAAGTATTTTATACTTCTTAAAATCAACATCAAGTTTTTTCTTTAATGTTTCTTTAACATCGATTTCTGTTAATACTCCAAAACCTTCTGTCTTTAATGCAGAAGTTACTTTATCAATTATACTATTAAAATCACCATTAAGAGTTTTACTGAAATAATAACTCATTTGTATTTCCTTTATATTTTTTATTGAATGTGATGCAAAAAAAACATTAAAGTTTCAAAAAGGTGATTATCAGCGCACTTATTTGCGATATAAACAAATGATAGTATTAAAATGATTCAAATCAAATCTGTAAAAGTAGCATTTGTAATTTTTTGCAAATCTTTCGGGGAAAGAGAAATTTGCATTTCCCTAATCCCTGCACTTACATAAATTCTTTCAAACAGTTGAGCAGTTTCTTCTATAAAAGTAGGAAAGTTTTTTTTCATACCAATTGGTGAGCAGCCGCCTCGTATATATCCGGTTATTGTAAATAAATCTTTTAATTTTATCATCTCAACTTTTTTGTTATCGCTTTCATTGGCAGCTTTCTTTAAATTTAGTTCGGCAGTTACAGGAATGCAAAAAACAGTAATCCCGCTTTTATCTCCGGATGTAACAAGAGTTTTAAAGACTGCTTCTGCATCTGCTCCAATTTTATTTGCAACTGTTGTCCCGCTTAAATCGTTTTCATCAACTTCATAAGACATTGTTGTATACAGTATATTATTTGATTCTAAAATTCGGATAGCATTGGTTTTAGACATAACCGAAAAAAATTATCCTGCGAATGGTTAGATAAAATTTTTTTTGAAATCTTTTAATGTTATGGAAACAGCATGACTGGATGCATGTTTAAAAATTTAAGCCTTTTGCCTAACATCAAATATTGACTAACTATAAACTTTAAATGATTTTTCTTACACTTGAACTTAGAAACTGCTTTACGATTGTTTTCTTTCATATTTCAATTCTTCATAAGATAAATCATAATTTTCTGCTTTAAGTAGAAATTTTGTATATGGATGTTTTGGTGAATTAAATATTTCTTCGGTTTTTCCTTCTTCGATAATTTCACCATCATATAATATTATAATTTTGCTACACAATTTTTGTAATATTCTCAGGTTGTGGGCAATACAAATCATTGTAATATTAAATTTTTTATTTATCGATAAGAAAAGATTAAGTAAGTTTAGCTGTGATTCGGGATCTTGAGCAGAGAAAGGTTCGTCTAAAATTAGTAATTCCGGATTTGCGGCGAGTATTCTAGCTAATGCTGCCCTCTGCTGTTCACCGCCGCTCAATTCATATCCTTTCCTTTTCCACAAATGTCCCGGGAAATTAATCGAATTAAATATTTCTTCCATTTTGGATCGAGGATTATATTCACTACTGCTGATAATGATTGCTTCTTCAACAATTTTATCAATTTCACGTAATGGATTTAATATTTCGCCGTTATTTTGAAATAGGATTTGTATGGGTCTCTTTTTTTTATTTAATGTATTTTTACCGGAAAAAATAATTTCACCTTCTGTTTTAGGTAATACTCCTGCAATTATTTTTGCCAGAGTAGTTTTACCGCTTCCGGATTCACCGGATATTCCTAAAATATTATTTTCCTCAAGATTAAAATTAATGCTGTCTAAAATCTGTATAGTCTTTTTACCTGACCTCACTAAATAGCTTATATTTTCTAATTTTAAAATTTCGCCCATTATGATATTTCTGTATAAGAATTTAAAAATAAATTCAGTTTTTCGTTATTCGAATTATCAAAAAAATCCGGTACTGAAAAAAATTCAGTCAGATTTCCATCAAATAGAAATGCAATTTTATTACTAATTCTTTTTGCGAACAATAAATCCTGTGTTACAAGCAGAACGGAATTATTAGCAGAGGAAGCAAATTCTTTTAATTTTAACAAAACTAAACTTGCTATCGGAGAATCAATCCCTGAAGTTGGTTCATCTAGAATAATTATCTGCGGATGTGTAAGAAGGACAAGAACCAGGCTAATTCTTTGCGCCATGCCACCGCTTACTTCATACGGATACAATTTAAATAATATACCAGGATCGGGGAGAAAGAAAAAATTCAAAAGTTCTTCTGTTTCTTCGAGATTTTTTGTCAGCTTATTAAAGTAGTAACCAAATTTCTTTAAATGATCAAAACTGTTTATTGCATCCTGGAAAACATATTTTATTTTTTTCTGTCTTAGTTCCATTAATTCATTTTTTTTTAATAAAAGGATATCTTGCGAGTTGAAGAGTATTTGCCCATCAATTTTATAAAACCTTTTATCAAGCAGATCGGTTAGTGATTTAATTAAAGTAGACTTGCCGCTGCCGTTTTTTCCAACAATGGTAAAAATATTATTTACGGGAATTGAGAAAGAAATATCTTTTAAAACGGTTCTAAAACCATTGCGACGTTTTAATAAAAGATTTTTAATAGCTACATCAAGCATCAGCATTCCTAATCTGCCTGCAGAATACTTTTTTAAGGTACGCAAGACAAAGAATATTTTTGTATTTACTTAACAAAATAATAAATTACGAACAAAAATATTGAGGATTATTTGAACTCAAAAATAATTACCAGATCATTTTCTATATTCCTGTTTATTCTTTTAATATCTTTCCAGTCCTGCAAGCAGGAAATCCCTGTTGAATCCAACAGAGTAATCGTAGGTTTAACATCTGATGTTAAAACATTAAGCCCTCTTTTTGCACTAAGTTTGGATGAAGGTAATATTAGTGAACTTTTATCCCTTAGTTTAATTCAACCTGAATGGAATGATGCAAAAAGTAATCTTGAAATAAAACCGATGTTTGCAAAAAGCTGGGAGTGGAGTAACGACTCAAACTCGATCACATTTAATTTGCGTGATGATGTAAAATGGTCTGACGGCGAAAATTGTACTGCCGAAGATGTTGTTTTTTCGTTTGATGTTTATTCCGATCCTGAAGTACAAAGCCGTCTTTACGGTACATTCGAAGATTTTAATGTCGATAAAGATCAACATATTGATTTAAAGAAAACATTTGTAATTCTGTCACCTTATGTTTTAAAAATTAATTTTCTTCCCGGTTCGAATCCAAATTTATTTTATATAGCTGTTCCTATCATACCTAAACATATATATGATAAAATCTCCAGAAAGGATTTCTCTACTGCAAAACAAAATCTTGCACCGGTTTCAAATGGTCCGTTTCTTTTATCTAGCTGGGAGAAAAATCAGTCGTTAATTCTCAAAGCAAATAAGAATTCTTTTCTATATAATCCTGATAATATTTCAGAATTAGTTTTCAAAATAATTCCTGATTATAACTCAAGACTTACTCAATTAAAAAATGGTGAGATTGATTTAATGGATCTTATCAGGCCAGACGATGTTCCTGAATTAAAACAAGCAAAGAACATAAATATAATTCCGGTAAAAGGCAGGGAATACGATTATATCGGATGGAATAATATTGATCCTTCAGACTTTAATAAAAATAAAAAGATAGTTCCCAATAAATTTTTCGGAGATGTAAAAGTAAGAAAAGCATTAACTTATGCAATTAATAGAAATGAAATATTGGATAATTATTTAAATGGCTATGGAGAATTAGCAGTTACTCCTGTGACACCAATATTCAAAAATTCAATCGATTCCAGTATAACACCTTATCTCTATGATGTAAAGAAAGCGAAAGAATTGTTAGCCGAAGAAGGTTGGAGAGATTCGAATAATGATGGAATATTAGATAAACACGGGATTAAATTTTCATTTACATTAGATATTCCCAGCGGCAATCCAAGACGCGAATTTGCTTCAACAGTTGTTAAAAATAATTTAAAGGAAATAGGGATAGAAATGAATGTTGAACAAATGGAAATGGGAGTTTTTTTGGATAATGTTTTTGGAAAAAAAGCAAATGCATGGATGGCAAGCTGGTATGTACCTATTCCTATTGAATTAAAACCGTTTTGGTATTCCGATCTTGAAACCACTCCAATGAATTTAGCAGGCTACCAAAACAAAAAAGTTGATAAGCTTCTCGAGGAAATGGAAAAGAAAAATTCCGAGAAAAGAATGAATGAACTTTATTTTCAATTTCAAAAAATAATTCATGAAGATGAACCGGTAACTTTTCTTTACTGGATGGATGATATTGTAGGTTATAATAAAAGAATTAAAAATATTGATATTAACCCTCTTGGTATCATTCAAAAGTGCTGGAATTGGTCTGTTAGCAAATAGCAATAGAAACCTTCGAGGTTATGGTTGAAAATAACTAGTTGTAAACATGGAAGGTTTAAGTTTTTTTGAAAAATAAAGTGAAATCTTCAAGGATTTTAATTCTTAATCCTATATGTTAACCTTGAAGATTATTGATGTAATTGGTCTATTAGCAAATATGTTCTATGAAAAAAGAACTTACAAAAGTCCTGTTTAAAAGGGTTTCTACTTCATTAGTAGTTCTTTTTCTTTTAATTACATTTGTATTCTTTCTTTTAAGGATATCTCCGGGAGATCCATCTCAAAAATTTATTTCACCCCGATTAAGCCCCGAACTGGTGAAAAAAGTCAAAGAATCTTTTGATCTTAATAGTCCTCTTTTATATCAATATAAAGCATTTGTTATAAACCTCGCTCAAGGGGATTTGGGAATATCCTATAATTATAGGATGCCCGTAGTTTCAGTTATTGAAGAATACCTTCCTTTTACTCTAATCTTCGCATCCCTCAGTTTTATAATTCAAATATTATCTGGTTTCCTGTTAGCTTTGATTACAGTAAAAAAAAGGGATGGACTTTTAGACAGGGCAATTTCAAAAATTAGCCTTGCAACATATGCAACCCCATCATTTGTAATAGGAGTAATTTTAATCTTCCTTTTCTCCGAAAAACTAAAGGTTTTTCCTTCTTCCGGTTTAAGGTCATTTGATGCAGGTTCATTTTCATTTCTTCAAAGTCTTACGGATTATATTAGTCATCTTGTTTTGCCGATAATTACTCTTTCACTTCCGGGGATAGCAATATATTTTAAATATCTCCGTGATAACCTTGAAGATGTGTATAACAAACAATTTGTTATAAATATGCGTGCGCTTGGCTTTACAGAAAAAGTAATAACAAGAAAACATGTCATACCAAATGCAATCAATCCTTTAATATCGGTTGCCGGAATTGAATTGGGTATTTTATTCAGCGGTGCATTAATTACAGAGGTAATCTTTGCATTACCGGGAATGGGTAGACTGACAATTAATGCAATACTAACAAGAGATTATCCTCTGGTAATTGGATGTTCCATTGTGGCAGGTATTCTTATAATATTAAGCAATTTAGCAGCGGATATAATTAGGGCTAGTTTGGATAAACGATTAATTAAGGGGAGTCTTAATTGAATAATTATAAAATCAAAAACTGGTATGTTATCCTCTTATTATTATTTATTTTATTTTTTTTAAGATTCAGTTTAATAATTAAATCTTATTTATTGTTCTATAAATTCATTGGATTTTTATTTTCTGATTTCTCAACAGCAATAAATATTTTGGATTTCGGCTTTGCTGATTTAATTGTTTCTATCCTTTTAATAGTGCTGGTTCCATCTTTAATTTTATATGAAAAAAATAAAAATAACCTGCTGGCTGTTGTATTAAATAAGAAACTTAATTTTTCTTCTTTTACGGTGATAATTTTAATTTCATTTTTTATATTCGCACCATTGATAACAGATTCAAATCCTAACTTTCAAAAAGATATCGGCGTTACAAAATTGCTCCCTCCTTTAAGTTCGGTTGATGTTATTACTTTGAAAAAGGTGAAAGTAATTAATAAAGATAAATCAACTTTTTTATTAAATCTGAAAGATGATGTTGTTAAAAATTCTTTTAATGAAAATCTGATTTTTGCAGATAGTGTTAAACTAGGTGAGCCCGTGATTTTTTATCAAAAAGGGAAAGAAAAAGAAATTCAAAAAAACAAATTGCAGTCGGTAAATAATATACCTTTAATTGAAAAAAAACATTTCCTTTTGGGAACCGATGAATTTGGCAGAGATATTTTTTCCAGGTTAGTCTATGGAGCACGTATTTCATTATTAATTGGATTAGGAGCAGTTTTTATTTCTTTACTATTAGGTTTATCTCTTGGATTTTTAGCTGGTTATCCCGGCGGTTTTACCGATTCACTTTTAAATAGATTTACTGAAGTTTTTCTGGCTTTCCCGATTATATTTTTGATTATTCTTATTCTTGCTTTATTTGAGAATTCATTTTTCACTGTTATGTTGGTGCTCGGTTTTTCCGGATGGATGAGTTTATTTAAAATAGTAAGAGGTGAAATTATTTTATTAAAGAAAAAAGATTTTTTTATCTCGGCACAAATGATTGGCTTAGCTCGTCATAAATTATTATTAAAAGAAATTTTACCTATTATTTTAGCACCTGTAATTGTTAATTTAGTTTTGCTATACGGTAATGTTATACTTGCCGAATCAGCATTAAGCTATTTGGGATTAGGAGTTGGGAATAATTACCCCTCCTGGGGAGCAATGATTGAATCCGGTCAGGCATATATTGATAAAGCCTGGTGGATGATTTTTTTCCCCGGGTTGGCTCTCTTTTTTACTTTATTTGCAGCAAATAATATTGGTAAAGAAATTAATATTCATTATAATCCTGCTTTAGAGACATGATAAACGAAAGATATTTAATTAAAAAAAAGTTAGGTGAAGGAAGGAGCAAAGTTTTTTTATGCAATGATGTTGAAAACCCTTCTGAAGACATTGCAGTAAAAATATTATCGAATAAGGCGGACGAAGTTGAAATAGAAAATTTTCGCAATGAGTTTATAACCCTTCGCAGACTGAATCATCCCGGTATAGTTCAAGCATTAGATTTTGGGACAATTGTAAAAAATCATTCATCAGAAGATAATATAATTAGTGGTAGTAAATACTTTACACTGGAATATTTTAATGGTAAACCTTTATTAGAATATAAAGATATTAATGAAGATTCTCTAAAAAAGATTATAACTCAAAGATGTGCTGCCATTTTTTCCCTTCTTCAATCGGATT
This sequence comes from uncultured Ignavibacteriaceae bacterium, assembly GCA_964448105.1. Taxonomy (GTDB): domain Bacteria; phylum Bacteroidota; class Ignavibacteria; order Ignavibacteriales; family Ignavibacteriaceae; genus CAVQBP01. The sequence continues at coordinate 1,561 of CAYUVK010000115.1, read as the reverse complement.
ATATTTACTATGATTTGAAACCTGATAATATACTTGTAAAGAAATTAAATGAAGAACCAATTGTTAAATTGATTGATTTAGGATTTGCTCAGAAGCTTGATTTTAAACAGGAAAATCAGAAATCTAATGATAACAAATATATAAGGGGGACAGCAGAATATATTGCACCCGAATTATTAAAAAATGAAGAACATGATAACAGGGTAGATTTATATTCACTTGGAATGATTCTTTATCGAATTGTATACAAAAAATTTCCATTTAATAGTAATGATGAACTAAAAATTTATAAAGCTCACCTTGAACAAGATTTTGAATATGAAAAATCCCGGTATTCAAATTCTTTAATAAATGTTATAAAAAAACTGCTTAATAAAGATCCTGAAAACAGATACAATAATTCTTTAGAAGTTTTGTATGATTTAGATATTTCTATTAATAATAAAATAACTAAGGACTGGAACCCTGCATGGATATTTGTAAACAGAAGAGATGTGTTAAACATTTTAGACAGGTATATAAATGATAAATCAAGCAGCGAGATATTTACAATAAAAGGGTTTGAAGGCAGCGGGAAGACTGCGCTTTCTGAGGAAGTTAATTTTATCCATAAAAATTCGGTATTAATAAAATACGACAAATCAAAATCTGGATACCGATTTTTAAAATATTTCCTTAAAGAAATGATATTTAATGATTTCATTTATTCTAATATCTCCTCTGAAACTAAAAGCAATGTTGAAAACCTACTTAAAAATCCATCAGCTGAACTAATTGACGAGTTAAAAGGAATCTTTGCGAAAGTTACTCAGGGATCTAATTTCATCTTAATTCTTGATGATTTTAATAGCTATGATAATTTCACTCTTGAAATGATCAAAGATGTACTTCCTATCTTCCAGGTAAATAAAATTAAAATTGTGGTTACTGAAGATTCGGACTTTGATTATACCTCAAATTCATTTCAAAATGTTAAGGAAATTAATCTTACTCCCTTCACAGATGTTCAAGTTATGGAACTTATCGAAAAAAGCTATAATAATTTTTTCCCTAAGGAAGAATTAAAAAAGATAATCCTCCTCTATGCTGATTTGCTCCCTGGTAGTATTGAAGGTTTTATAAGAGACTGCCTGCAATTAAATATTATTCAATATAAAAGAGAACAAATTACAATTGACGTTTCTGAAGAAAAAGCCAAATTACTTAAAAGTTCACATGATCAGATTTATGAAGCCAGGCTTAGTTATTTAACAAATGATGGGATTAACGCCGCTAAGATACTTTCATTATTCAACTTAAATTTAGATGAAAATATTCTATCCGATCTTCTCGAATTAGATATAAATAAAACTTCATTAATTGTAGTAGAATTAAGAGAAAACAATATATTACATTCTTCAAATATAGGAACTAAACTGCTGTTTACATCCGAAGGATTAAAAAAACATATCTATGCAAATTTTAAAAAGAAGAAAGAATATCACCTTGACGCTGGAAACATCTTAAAAACAAAACTTCCTGATTTTGATAGGAATGAACTCGCCCGTCAATTTGAATTAGG
>CAYUVK010000114.1:9403-16371 GCA_964448105.1 uncultured Ignavibacteriaceae bacterium | reverse complement strand
ACCATTATGAAAAAAACTTTTTACTTCATTCTTTTATTATTTGGTATATCTCAAATTGTTTTTTGCCAATCAAATAATAAAATAAATATTTCAGAAAGCTATTCCACAACACCATGGTCGATTCGTATGGTTGAATCCGAAATGAAAAGAAAACCAATTTATTTAAACTCATGGGGATATGTTGAAGGAACTTTTTTAAAAAGTGTTGAGGAATTGTGGAGAACAACAAATGACAATAAATATTTTCAATACATTAAAAATTCTTTAGACGCTGGATTCAAATCAGATGGTGGACTAAAAAGCTATAACTATTCGGATTATTCACTTGATGAAATTTGTGAAGGTAGAATTCTTCTGCTCATGTACAAAGAAGGATTAAATGAAACCAAATATCAGAATGCTATAGATACACTTAGGAGTCAACTGCGGCATCAACCGAGAACGTACGACGGCGGTTTTTGGCATAGGAATAATAGCTCAGGTCAATATCCTCATCAAATGTGGTTAGACGGCATTTATATGGCAAACCCGTTTTACGCCGAATACGGATTACTGTTTAACGAACCAAAAGATTTCGATACTGTGCTCACACAAATAACAGTTATGGAAAAACATGCGAGAGATAGTGTTACTGGGCTGCTATACCATGGCTGGGATGAACTTCATACTCAATCGTGGGCAGATCCCGTTACAGGATGTTCCCCATCATTTTGGGGTAGAGCCGATGGTTGGTACGCAATGGCAGTTGTAGATATTCTGGATTATCTACCTCAAGATTATTCCGGTAGAGATATGGCAATCTCTATTATTCAACGTTTGGCAGAAGCTTTTAAAAAAGTTCAGGATCCGGCTTCAGGTACCTGGTGGCAGGTTTTAGATCAGGGGAATCGTGAAGGAAATTATTTGGAATCATCCTGCTCATGTATGTTTGTTTATGCACTTGCCAAATCAGTTAGACTTGGTTATATCGATAAGAGTTATTGGGATGTTGTTAAAAAAGGATATGCAGGAATATTGAATGAATTTATTTCCATTAATAGGGATAGTACAATTAATCTCAATCAAATTTGCTTAACTGCCGGCTTAGGTTTCGGCAGAGACGGGACCTTCGATTATTATGCAAATCAAACCACAATAACGTCTAATGACGGCAAAGCAACTGGTCCATTCGTGCTTGCAAGTTTAGAAGTTGAAAAAGCGGGGCTTGTCGTACCTCCATTAAATTTTTCTGCAAAATTATCTAACGATGGAAAAGTTGTTTTATCCTGGAAAGATATGAGCTTTAATGCAAAGTCTTTTGTAATTGAACGTAAAAGAGAAAACGAAAGTAATTTCCAGGAAATTGCTGTAATGCCTAAAGGCATTGCTGCATATACTGATTCTACAGCAAATGGAATTAGCAGCTACTTCTATAGAGCCAAAGCTATTTCAGATTCTTCTGTTTCCGATTATTCTAATATCGATTCAGTAAATACAAATCCTTCAGATATAAATGAGAAAAATTTAAACAATCTTGATTTCAAACTTTTCCAAAATTATCCAAATCCATTTAACCCTGAAACAAAAATAGAATTCTATCTAAAAAAAGCCGGAAATGTAAAACTTTTTGTTTATGATGTTTTAGGTAATGATATTGCTACTTTAATAGATGGCTATGAACAGAGTGGTTTACATTCAATAAATTTTAATGCACCAAATTTAAGCTCGGGCGTTTATTTTTATCGTATAATGATTCATGCAGGTAAATTTTATTCTACTGATTTTAATATAACAAAAAAAATGATTTTGCTTAGATAAGAAAAATTTCTCGAACTGTTAAATAGTGTAACAAGTCTAGAGTTGTTACAAGTATTAATATATAAAGATCAAGAAACAGGCGGAGAATTTTATAAAAAGATTTAAGATATAAGAAAATTGGTTTGGATATAACTGGGTAGGTTGATAAATATGGGAAGGTATCTATTAATCTATTGATGACCCCAATTTAAGAAGATACTAAACACACAAGAAGGATATTTCGTTAGATTAAGGGTGAAGTATAGAACATATAGATGTTTATAACCAGGTAAAAGAGATGATCATTTTAAGAAGTATTCTTTACTTATTATTTAACTGCTGTTAATATTTCACTCGGGAAAGTATTTTGAGAAATGGTAACAACTTTAACATCTTTAAAAGTGTTATAAAAATACGGCTTTAGATCTACAGGTCTGCAATTTGTTAAGATACCCGGGAAATATTTTGCCAGCAAAAACCAAAAATTATTGTACCATCTATTTCCGAAGGACATTGTAATTATTATTACTTTACCGTTTTTCTTCAATACTCTGTTGACTTCTTTAGTAACATTTATAAATTCATTTTCCGGGAATAGATCAAAAACATAACTTGAAAAAATATAATCAAAACAATTATCTTCAAACGGCAGGCGGAAAGTATTCCCCAAAATAAAGTTTGTTTTAAAATTTTTATAGCTTTTCATTTTTTCCCTAGCTTTTAAAAGCATTTGAGGAGAAATATCCAATCCGACATTAAAACCATCTTTATTAAAAGGTATAATTTTATAAAACATATCTCCCGTTCCCACCCCAATATCCAGAATTTTCCCGTTAACAATCGGACCTATATTTTCCAATGCAATATCTATGGCTTTGCTTTCAGTAACTTTTGCCCAAAAATCATAAAACTTAGAAACAGCAGCAAAACTTTTTTGAGTTTTTTCTTTAGAAAATTTTCTTTCGAGAATTTGTGGCATGTCTATTTTTAAGAGAAGGAATTGCAAATATCATTTCAAGAGGATCATCTTTTTACTGCTTACAAAATTATTGGCTCTTATTCTGTAAATGTATATTCCGGTTGATACTTTACTGCCTGACTGATTTGTTCCATCCCAGCTTACCCTGTATTGTCCCGGATTTTGTAACTTGTTGTCTACCAATACATTTATCTTTTGTCCTAAAATATTAAATATTTCTAGCGATACTGTACTCAATTCTTTTAACTGATAGTCAATGTTTGTTGAAGGATTAAAAGGATTCGGGTAATTTTGAGATAATGAGTACTCCAACGGAACCAATGGAATATTCTCTGAATGCTCTTTTGCATACTCTTCATTTCCAGTTATTAACCTGTAGCTCCCCTTTCCATTCTTCGGCAATGGTATGCTAAGTTTATCTCCATTTATAGAAATAGACAGCAATTTATCCCTATCTAAAAACCATATTTGAAAATTAGCCGGAAAAGAAGACTTATACAGTTCTACTATTAAATTTTTATCTTTAAGATTTGACGTTAACTTTATATCCCAATATGCTCCGTCTTTTGAAGAGGCTAATATATTTTCAGCATATTCCGTATTTCCTGATACTATATTAAAATTCAAATTCCCGGTTATTGAAGGCGGAACTAATACATCATACTTGTCTTTCCCGTCTTTTGCATTTTCAAGCATACCTACATAATTCTCATCATCAATTATATTGGTCTTTTCAATATTTGCTTTTAGCTGGATTAAGAATTCACCACTCTTTAGTTCTGCCAGGGTATTATTATTCTTTGGAATTCCATTACTTGCAATTGGCCGGAAGTTTAAAGATATAAACACGGTATCAGGATTGAAGACCCAGTAACCATCCCATGGCTGCAATACTCTTTGGTTTATTTCATAATCTTCTATATCCGGGTTCCAGTGTATAGGAAGCTGAATCTGGCTGGTACTCAATACGCTATCCCAATCTACCGGAAATGCATACGGGTCACCAATCTGGTTCCAGCCCGGCTGCAGCTTTATACTATACAATCCTGATGATGATACCGTAACAGCATTCTTTACATTAAAACTTTTGCTGAAATTTTCTATAAACCAGAATGCATTTCCCGGTACCAAGTCTCCATTTAAATTAGGATATTCAGTATACATATTTGCTCCCGGGTCCCATCTAAGAATTCGCCACTTTGTATTATCATAAAATCCAAAACTATTACCAAGAACCGAGTCTATCAACGGATTTGATATAACTAATGGGACTGAAATCATCCGGTAAACTGATTTTTTTATTACTGTGGGATAGGTATATTCAGGAACACTCACTTCAATATACGCCGGGTTATTTGCCGGATCGTTAAGGGGATAAGTTACCGTGTAGCCTTCTTCTGAAAAAACTATATAATATTGTATCCCCCTTATTGTTGAATATGAAGCCGGAATAACTGCCGTATATGAATTATTAGATAAAGTTAAATCTGTTTGCTGATATGTTCTTTCTCCTGCCCTTCTATAATACAATTTAATATTATTAAAATTGAAACCTTGCGGTGGATTGATTATCAAATCAATATCTTGACCTACAATATTATTTGCCGGTAATTCTACAGATATTACAGATGCACCCTTACCTGACAGCTTTACTGTATCAGAACCGGAAGTTGAGTTACTTATTATCAATAGCATTGCATTTTTATTCCCTGATGTTTTGGGAGCAAATTTTATATTGATATTTATCGAATTTTCAGGAGGTATTGTATCTGGAACTGCATTATAGCTTATTGTAAAATCACTTGAGTTTGGACCTATTACTGAATAATTACTTATTATTAAACTTCCTGTCCCTGCATTAGTTATTTTTAGAGTGGATATTGAATCACGATTAATATCGACACTGCCAAAATCAACTAGATTACTTGATAGGTTTATGGTACCTAAGGTACCTGTACCAAACAAATAGATCGTATCAGCAATGCCTATTACATTAGTTGTAAGAATTAATTTTGCAGTTTTTAAACCTGGAGTTGATGATTTGAAATTTATAAGTAATTCTTTAGATATCAACGGAAGGATCGTATCCGGTGGTGATATATTAAGCAGGCTGAAATCATTTTTGTCATTTCCAGATATTGTAAATTTGTTTATAAAAAGGTTAGTTGAACCGATATTTTTTATAGTTAAATTTTTTGCTGAAATTTTGTTTATATCAACATTTCCAAAGTTCAATGTATCAGATGAAAAGCTAAAGGTAGGATTTACAACATTGCTCATAATAAAGAGGGCATCCGGACTTGTAGGTGCATCGCTTTCGACTATTAATTCCGCAGAAAGTTTACCAAGTATATTTGGTGAAAATTTTATGCCGATACTTGCACTCGCCCCTGCTGTAATACTATCAGCTATTTTCCCCTGAAGAGTATATTGTTTATTTGAATCGACAAAATTAGTATTATAAATATGCAGGTTTGATTTACTCGGGTTAGAATATAATATATTTTTTATGATATTTTCTCCTGGGGCAACACTATTGAAATTTAAGGTATGGGGAGAAAATGCTAATTGAGGGGCAGGAATCCTTCCTAAAAAAGCATCGGAATAACCAACACTCACCATTTCTTTTGAACCGAAAGCTGCGGTATCAGAGAAGGAACCGGAAACAATCAAATCGCCGTTAAGCCCATTAGCAACTCCCCCTGCTCTATCATTAAAATTGCCGCCTGCAATAGTGCTCCAGGTTTTTACACCATTTTTATTGAACCTTCCAATATAAATATCATCAAAATCACCTATAAGCAGATTACCAATTACGGAAACATTTTCTGCATCATCTGCACTAATTCCTACCCCGGTATTAGTGGAGTATCTACTGTCCTTACTTACCCAGACTGGAGTTCCGGAGGCATCATATTTTGCAATAAAAATATCTGAATTTTCAACACTTGTTAATTGGATATTTCCGAAAAAAGCTATACCGCTGAATTGCCCAGTAATATAAAGATTATCATTTTTATCAACAGATATATCATTTGAATAATCATAGCTTCCTTTTCCGCCGGCCTGTTTAACCCAGTTTATATTCCCATTCTCATCATACTTTGCTATTATAGCATCTTCCCCTCCAATTGAAGCAATAGTAATATTATCAAAAGTAACAGTATCACCGATTGAACCGGTAATAAAAACATCGTTATTACTATTAACTGCAACTCCAGAGCTTGAATTATAAAAACCATTATTCCCCGCACCGCGAGCCCATAATACATTCCCGTTAGGATCATACTTTGCAACAAAAATATCGGAGTAAGCATGCCCTTTAAGACTAATAGTCCCAAAACTTATCGAGCTGGAAAAAGTACCTGTAATAATAACATTATTATTCCCATCAGCGGTTACACCATAACCAACATCGTACATTTGCCCGCCCGCCGTTTTCACCCAAATTATTTTTCCGTTAGGATCATATTTCGCAACAAAAACATCTGAACCGCCTACACTTCTAACTGTTAAGCCATCAAAATTTGCTGAAGCGGAAGTGAATGAACCAGTTATTATAATATTTCCATTTTTATCTGCAGTAACACTATAACCATTATCGTAATCACTGCCTCCTGCCTGCTTAGCCCAAAGAATTTCTCCGGAAGGATCATACTTTGCCAGAAATATATCTGCCGAACCAAAACTTGAAAGTTTAAGAGTCCCAAAAGTAATGGTTGAATCGAAATAACCGGTAACGATAATATTACCGTTATTATCAACAGCGACTTTTTCTCCGGTGGTAGAACCAGGGCTGCCGGCATTAGCCAGCCAAAGAAAATCTGGAGCCTGGCCAAATAATCTTGTCGAAAAAATAAAAAGAAATGAAAAAAATATTAACGCAGAAAAATATTTTTTAATATATAAAATCTTATGCATTAAAATAGATGAGTAATGTTACAAATTAATTTTTATAATTAGCTATTAATATCTCTAATGATAGAATGAAAAAATTATTTCATTTTGCTAAAAACACATCCTCTACAACAAGAGTAAAAAATAAAAGAAAGGAAAATATAACTGTATAAAATTTCATTAAGATTTTTTCAAAACTTTTTCATTTTATAGTCTTTAATGTTTTAGCTTTTAATTTTTATAGAAACAAAAGCTAAAAGTCAATGTTAATACCTGCTCCAAAAGTAAAACTGCTAATATCAGGTTTGTTTGGAGC
>CAYUVK010000114.1:0-9303 GCA_964448105.1 uncultured Ignavibacteriaceae bacterium | reverse complement strand
CTGAAAGTCCATTGAATCCAAAATATTGTTTATACACTGCATCAAGAACTGTCCTGCTACCGCTGGAAAAAACATCTATCCCATTCACTTGGTCATTGCCATAAAAAATGCTCATTACGTCAGCAGTTAATGTTTGAGTATCGCTTAATCTTATATCTATACCACCTGTAATGGAAATCTCGTTTGATGGTTTATATTTTTCAGCAAATCCACTTAAAGGTTGATATTCAGATTTAATTTGATATGATAATCCAAGACCTGCAACATAGTTATCTGATAATTGATGTACCCAGGATGCACCCAAAATTACATTCATACCCTGACCAAAATTTGGTGTTCTCATTGCAAATAAATCCTGGCTAATAAATCTTACTGTTTCAAATTGTTTTGCAGATAGTTTAGTTATTCCGCTGGGTATATTTATCCCCGCAGTTAAAATCAAGTTATATTTTGATAAATTCTGATTAAATGAAATTTGCGCATCAGAAAATCCATTTAATCCACTAAGATCCCCTCCTATCGATGCATATTTAGCATTAACCAACAAGCTCGTATTGTGTGAAGGGAAGTAACCCAGGGAAATAATAGTAGAGAACTCGGAGAAATTAGTACTACCTTTTATATTCCATGTTTCAAAAATAGGCAAGATGCGAACAGAAAATAGGTTTGTGCCCCTATAATAATCTTGCGAATAATTAACTCCCATAAAGAATATAGACAATAAAAATATATTGAGAAGGAATAGTTTCATTTCTTAATCCTCAAAACTCATCTTAAAAAAATATTAATAATCTGCACTGAATGCGCTATACTATTGTAATGGTGGAGGCGGGGGCGGGTCAGGCAAAGGAGGATTTAAGTCTTTTTTATCCTGGGCAGGGCTTCGGTTAAATATGTCGTCTATAAAATTAGATAAAACACTATTACCAATTATATTTCTCCTATTTTGAACAAGATTAATTTCTTCACCTTGAATAGCAGGATATTCTTCTTTCAGATTGGATACTAATTGTTCTTTGTTACCGCTACCTTTTCCTAAACTTTGAGACGACTGCTGTTTTTCACTAGCTGCTTTAAAATTCGGGTCTAATTCTGAAGCTGTTTTAAAAAATGAGGTCGCACTATTAAAATTACCCGCGTCCTCCTGCATAAGGCCTTTAGAAAAAGCCAGGAAAGATTGAAGATTTTGAGTGGGAACCTGTGCTATTGCTTCTTTTTCTTCCTGGGTTAATTCAATTCCGTTCTTTTGCAGGAAAGCAAATACAATTTCCTTCTGCAGCATAAAAAAATCTTTGAGATCACCGGACTTATTTACCCATGATTTTCTTTGGCTGTTTTTTACATCCCAAGAACCCAGATCAATTTTAAAATCTCCATTATTAGTCACATCATAATCTCCGGATACAATCGTTCCAGCTCCCAACAATTTACCTACTCTCGGAGCGGTGGATTGATCAACTAAAGAAGATTGCCCAAATTTCAATTCATCCAGTACAGCTTGAATTCTTATTCGTTCCAGAATTCTTAAAGCTTGAACTTTTGCCAGATCTATGCTTACCATTTCACTAAAACCACGGCTTAACGGAACATAGTCTTTATTTATTCCTTCATAAATAAGTGGAAAAACTGCAATTGTACTATCGGAAATATTTTTAGTTGAAAGGTCCTTTTCTCTTCTTATTAATGAATCTACATCGGAGTATGCCTGCTGCCTTTTTATCCATAAATATCTTCCTTCCATTAATTCTCTATAAGGTGAATCTTTAAGAATTCCGGTATACTGCTTATAATATACAAGTGCTTCATTAAGTCTATTAAAGAATTCAAGATTTAATCCTTTATAAAAGATTAATTCCGGATCATCGGGAGCAAGCTTAAGTGCTTTATATATATATTTCTGCGCTTTTTCATTCTGATTGTTTTGTATATAAAAAATACTTAAATGCTTAAATGCATCCAGATCGGATGAATTTTCATTAGTTCTTCTTATCCAGCCATCAACCTGACCTTTATAAAGCTCGGGATAATCCATAGTTGATCCAGAGAAACATGAACAAAAAAGTAAAATAGGTAAAAAGTAAAGAATTAAAACAACCGTATGGAGAATCGTCTTAGTAATTTTATTCATTTTGATATACTTTTTAAGTTTTTTATCTATTATTAAAAATATGATTTGTTCGTGAAGAGTTAAACACTGATGTTATGTAGGAATCTTAATCTTGCTCTTAATCCTAATCTTAATTTCACATTTTGTATGGATAGATTAAGAGAAAGATTAAGAAAATTGCGATTATTCATCCAACTAATTAATCAACGGTGCAATGCTTTGAGCTTTTATTTTAGCTTTTTCATAATTCGGATCAATCTTTAAAGCTTCTTCAAATTTGTCATATGCGTTTCTATAATCTTCCTTTTCCAAATAACTTAATCCAACAGAATAAGCCATAATAGCATCCAGCGATGGAGCTTCTGATATTTCCTTCGCAGTTTCTTTCTTTAAAGTAACATTAATATTATCAGCTATTTTCTTTCCGAGTTTATCAACAAGGTCAAAGAAATTATCAAGATCTCCTTTTACTTCATCAGTCAATAAAATTTCACTGGTTTCTACTTTTACAAGACGTGCACCCAGCCAAATTTGATCGCCTACTATTATAAAGCTCCCCAGAAGTATTGTCTGAACGCCAAGCTGCTTGCCCAATCTAACTGCACCTTCCATATCATATTGGTTTTGTAATTTTATTTCATTAAGGATCCATTGAATCCTTTCTCTCTCAATGACTTTTAAATTGGTTGAATTATTTAGCCTATTAATCATAAGATCGGAAAAGCCTTGCTCCATAGGATCGTATTGAAGTTTGTGATCAACAGAACGGTTTTTAAAATCAATTATCGCCATTGTTTTCATACCTGGATCTGGTCTTTCAACTTTATATGAACCGGAATATTTTTTACGTGTCTCATAATATAATTTCATAAATACAGGAGGTTCATAATCCGGATTAAACACAACTATTGGCGGCTCCAGTTCCAACAATCTCATTATTGCATCTTTTGCCTTATCATATAAACCTTTAGCTGTGTATGCTCTTCCTAAAAAACGAAGTGCATCTTTTTGAACTTCTTCATTAGTACTATCTGTTGAAAGCTGGATTAAAATATCAATAGCTTTATCAAACTGCGCAGATTTATAATACTGTTCTGCTTCATTTAATTTTGTTTTTAGATCATCCTGCGATTTGCTGGCTGATATAGCAATTAAGGAAATAAAAATTACTAAAATAATGTGATGATATTTTAATGATGTAAATTTTGTGGAGTAGAACATGATTGAACCTCCTATATGAATTATTAATTTTTAATTTGGATATTATCTTCAAAACATAATTACAATGAGAAAAGATCATAACGAAATGGTTTTACGCAGGCATGTCTGATTCGGGAGTTTCATATTGCGATTTTTGTCGAAAACAAACGTTGAAATCAATTCTCATCCTTATTTTCGTAAGGACAAATTCATATCAGTAGATTCGGCATCACACGCATTTGTTGTCTACCGGCCTACTGGAATAAGTTCAAATATTAGCAATATTTCAAATTATGTCGGAAACTTCTTTTATATTAAAAAAAAGTTTACAGATTATTAAGTGTACAGCATTATTTCAAATGAAATACTAAAGAATGAGTCTTCATTTTAAATGTTGGAGTGATATTTAATACTGCATCTTCTTCAACAGTTTTATAACCTTTCTTCTTAACTGTGATTCTATATATTCCGGGTCCGAGAAGAGTGTCCCCTGGGGTGGTTTTTCCCGTATTTGTTCCATTTATATAAATTGTTCCCCAAAAAGCATCATTATTAATGTTAAGAGATTGAATATTAATTTGCTGCCGGAAATAGCATGTTATAGATTTACTTTGTTTATCATTTACATTTAATGTTAATTGGTTTGAACCATATTTAGAATTTGAAAACCTAACATTATGTTTACCGGCTGAGACATTGCTTCTTATAATTTCACTTGTCTTCGATGCAATTTTTTTATTATCTAAAAAAATATCTGCAGAAGGAACTGCATTTAAAACCAGTATGGAATTAGTTTTAGCGTCAACGGGTATTAGATTAGCCAAGATGTTGTTATCTCCCAAAGTCACTCTGTACTTTGGTTCAAACCAATCCTGGTAACCTTTCATTTTTAATGTTATTGAATAATTTTTTACTGCCAACGAATCTTTATAAAAAGGAGTTTTGCCAACTGGTTTATTATCCATTAAGACAACTGCACCGCCAGGACTGGAATCAATAGAGAGTTTAGCAAATTTAATATTATTTTTATTGCTGCTATTATTTTTATTATCGGAAATATTCTTAGTACCTTTAATATTATTAACTACATTCCCGTTTTCATTATTGAAAGGTTTCATTAAAATTACATATGCAGAAAAAATTACAATTATTAATAAAGCAGCAGAAATAAAAACTATCTTTTTTCTTTTCTTTCCAAAATCATTCATAATAGGTTCTCTATCCGATATTATCCTTGTTTTATCTTCACTAGATTTTTCAGAGGTTTCAAATTGATATAGTTCTGAAAGCATTGAAGTTATATCCTGGAATCTTTTATCAGGATTTTTGTCTATTGCTTTCATTATAATTTTCACAAGCGCCTTAGGAATTCCCGGATTAAATTTATCCGGGGATTCTATTTTCCCCTCTATAATTTGTTTTTGAATATTATATTCACCCGATCCCTTTTCAAAGGGGGTTCTGCCGGTTAACATTTCATATATCGTCATTCCAATCGAATATATATCGCTTCGATTATCAACTTTTAATCCCTTAATTTGTTCGGGCGACATATAATATAGAGTTCCGGCAGTTTGAGTAATAGTGCTTTGTTCACCATGCTCTTGGATTAACTTCGCTAAACCAAAATCCATTACTTTAACCGCTCCATCTTCGCACAATAAAATATTATTTGGCTTTATATCACGGTGTATTACTCCAACTCTATGCGCATGATTTATAGCATTTAATAATTGCCTGACAATTTTAATAGTCGTATCAACTGAGAACGGCCCTTTCTCTTTTAGCCATTCCGATACAGTTTTTGCCTCAACATATTCCATAACCATAAATAAGCCATTATCTGTTTCCCTTAAAGCATATACACTAACAATATTTTTATTTTCCAATTTAGCTAAAGCTATAGCTTCGGTTCTAAACCGTTTCAAAAAACTTTCATTTCTTGCGTAAAAAGGATCAATCATCTTTAAAGCAACAGTTTTTTCAAGATTTAAATCAATTGCTTTATAAACGACACCCATTCCGCCTTTGCCTCTTACTTCAACAATCTTATAATTATCAACTATCTGTCCGATCATTGTATCCATTCTAAAAGATCCGTAACTAATTTTTTAATATTTGTACTTTATAAAACAATAAGATTATAAAGCCTGTAAGAATTTTATTTACCAAGTCTCGCTTCACAGTCATTTATTATTTTTTCTATTCTTTGATTTCCCGGTTGTATTTCCAGTGCTTTCCGGTAAAACTTAAGGGCATTTTCAAGCTCATTTTTATTTTTAAATTTTTCTGCTTTGATTAAATATGATGCAGCAATATTATTAATTCCCTGAAGAGCGCCCAAATGCATCGGTTCATTACTTAAAATTTTTTTATAAAGGATTAAAGCGTCGCTTAATTTCTCGTTCTTATATAAGAGATCGGCTTGTGCCTTTAGTATGCTTATAGAATCTGTCTCTTCTGTATTATTATCATTTTGTCGAGATGCATTTTCATCATTTGTTATTTTTTCATTTTTGTCAAATTTGAATAACCCCATAAGATAGGTGCTATATTGTATTCCGGCTGCAACTATTAATAAAAAAAATATTATTAATAGAATTGACCGAAAATAATTCTTTCTCTTCGCTGGTGTTGCAGCATGGTGATTTGTACCAGAATATTTATAAGAACCGATTTTAATAACCATAACCGTTACATTATCTTTTCCGCCTCTTTCATTAGCTAAATTTATTAGTTGTCGGCACGAATCTTCTGGGGAACTTGCTGTGACTATTTGTTGTATCTCATCCTTTGTCACGTTGGCTAGACCATCCGAACATAAAATATAACTTTGACCTTCTTTTATTGTAATGCTTTTAAAATCAACATTAACATTCTGTTCCACTCCTAATGCCCGTAAAAGTACAGACTTGGAAGGGTAAATTTCTGCTTCTTTCTCTGTTAGTACTCCTTCTTTTATCATTTCGTGTACTTTTGTATGGTCTTCAGTTAACTGTTCAATTTTCCTGGATGAATTGTTTTCAATCAAATAAATTCTTGAATCCCCTATATGAGCAATTAAACCTTTGTTTTCTTTTAAGAGTAATACCGTACAGGTTGTCCCCATTCCTGTGAACTGTTTAGAACCTTCGGATTTCTTATAAATATTACTATTAGCTTTTTCTATCGCTTCCTTTAAAGAAGACAATGAATCTGATGAGCTGTTAAAATATACATTCTGAATAGTATCGACTGCGATGCTGCTTGCTTCTTTACCGCCTACATGTCCTCCCATTCCGTCTGCGACTATGAATAGCTCTCCTTTTTCAGAATACAGGTTAAAATCATTTTGAGGAAATTTTCCAAAACTGTCCTGGTTTTCAATTCTAATTAAACCAATATCTGAATTACCAAAATATGAAAATGTTAATTTTTCTTTTTCAGGCATTTTTTAAGAATTTAATCCCTCCAGAGAAAGGTCTTTTAAATTTTAATTCCGGTGAATAAATTGCCTTTTGTGAATATCTATTTTTGTACAAATTATTTAACTCACTTTAATCTCTCTTAATGAGGTTATGTAAAAATCCAAAATGTCATTTCTTCCGGATGAATGGCTTTGCCGGAAGGAGTGTTAGAACTGAGAAATCTAAACACAGTGAAAGATTTCTCCCGTTGGTCGAAATGACAAGTACACTTTTAACAAAAATTCTTAATAAGAGAGAGACTTATAGGCAATAAGTCAATAATATTTATTGCTGACAGAATATTAAAATTAAGTCATAAGATTTCTTAAATACTTCTTATAAAGAGAAGGATTGTGGTGAGTTCCATGATAATCAATAATTTTTATATTATAGTATTTATTAACCGAATTTGAATTTTCAAGTAACCACTCAGTACCTTACAATAAAAACAAAGTTTATTTAAATCCAATTATCAATTATAGAGATTTTGAATGGGAGCTTTTAAAGGATTATCAAAGTTAAATCCGAACAACTTAGGATTTTCACCAATTACTGCTGCAGAAATAATATAAAAGACATAATTATAAGTTTCTTTGGGAATCTTATTCTTATATTTTTTAAGCAAATTCCAAAAATTTCTGTCACGCGGATTTTCAGGCATTTTTCTTATCAAATTAATTATATTGTATTCTCCCCAATTGTAAGAAGCTATCACAAGCAGGCCGGATGCCTGGGCGTCGGTATTATAAATATCATTTATATATTTTGCAGCGGCGGTAGTTGCTTTTATAAAATTATATCTGTCGTCACGAGGGTCATATGCCCTAACAGTTGCTAAGGGACCAATAGCCAATCCATATTTTACTGCAGTTTGCGGTATAAACTGCCAAATTCCTTTTGCAATACCATACCTGGTTTCGGGTCCAACTATTTGGTCCCTGAAATCGCTTTCCTGTAAAGCAAGGTAAAAAAATTGAGGCGCCATACGTTCTTTAACAAAATTGTCAACTACTACCTGCGGATAATTATTTAGATCTGCTCTTTGAATTGCGTTAGGTAGTCTGTCACTGGATTGCCACTTTATTATATAACTTTTTACTTCATTTAGAAAATCCTTCGGTACATTTAATTCGCATTCACCGAAAATTCTTGCGGTTTGAATAATTAATTTATCCTCTTCACTCATATTATAAACACCGAGTTCATTAACAAGTTTGTCATAGCTATTTTCCAGTAATTTATGTCTTTCATCAAATTTTTGCAGGGCATCCCGGGTCGCCATATCACTGCTGTTAGCAAGCTTTTCTTTTAAAGTTGATATTTCAAGTTCCAGAGATTTCATATCATAGAAAATATTCTCTGCCAACAGTTTTTGTTTACTCTCTTTAATATGCTGATAGATGGAATATGCTGCTGCAGTTACAGCAATTAAACCGATAGCAATAATTAACTTTTTATACTTTAATGTTTGTTTTTGCTTTACAACTTTGAAAGCTTTCCTCATCATCCGGGTATGTTCACCCATCTCCCCTTCACTTTTTGACTCATCAAAGTAATGCTGAATATAACTGGTAACCGATCCCCCCTCCTGAGGAATCTTTATGCCTTGATGGGATAAATCCTTTGGATTTTCAAAAGTAAATAGAATAATGGGCCCATTTTTACCCAGTTCAACGGAGGTAGAATTTTTTATTTCTATTCTGTCAATCTTATCCCCGTTTAGAAATGTTCCGTTGCTGCTTTGCTTATCAATGATTTGCCACTTACCATTCTCTGGGCATACTTCAATATGTAGACGGCTGACAATTCCCTCATTAATTTGAATGGAACAATCCGCTGATCTTCCGATTGTAAATGAATCATCAAAAAAGTACTCTTTCTTTGAAGTATTTCCTTTTACAATTTTTACTTTTACAACTTTTGAATCCGGATTATTTACGTCCGATATTTTTGTATCATACATCATGCATCGATATAAATTTATTTCTGTATTTCCGGATTAAGGCTGAGCATCATTCTTAAAACCTGCGGACCAATAGTTTTCCGGGTTTTTTTTGTAAAAGATGCGGTAATTTTATATACGGTTTTTTCGAATTGGACAAAAATCTGATGCTGGTAAATTCTTATTTCATCCAAAGGGTACCAGGAAAAAACAGCTTCATAAGCTTCAGTACCATTAGTTAACTTCGTTTCGCCTTTTTTTAATAAAGTACAGCCTTTCAAATCACTTTCCAGGGTTTTTATATGCGACTCGGCGTATTCTTCTAAAGTATCAAAAGGATTTTCTTTATCAAGTGTAACAATTACATTATGCTGTATTCCATCCGTAACGGGACCGGTAATTGTATATATCGTTTTATCTTCCCAGTCTTCAAGCTGGTTCAAAGACGAATTGTATTAAGAAGCTGCTTTGAAATTGAAATAGTATCCTTGATGCTGAAAGGGCCATTTTCCAATATGTGCTGCGACAAGGGCTTATCTTCTATATACTCCATCAATATAAAAAATCCGGATTCGGTTTCTCGAATATCTTGTATAACCACACTATCA
>CAYUVK010000113.1:0-16659 GCA_964448105.1 uncultured Ignavibacteriaceae bacterium | reverse complement strand
TTTCTCTTCATTTTGCAACTTTCAGGCCATTTCGATAGTTGTGCAACAGACTCGGCAGGCAGGGGGGAAAAATCTCCGTCTGTACAAAATATTCAATCGAAGACTTCTTCGAAATTACACTTCGTTATTTTTTAATCACCTTCACTATAAATTAAATTCTTACAACAACGTTATTTTCTTTTAAATAATTCTTCAACTCTTTAATAGGTAAAATATTAAAATGAAACAGGCTTGCAGCAAGACATGCGTCCGCATTGGCTTTTTTAAATGCATCAAGAAAATCTTCTTTTTTACCTGCTCCGCCGGAAGCAATTACCGGAACTGAAACATTATCGGTTAGCTGTTTTAAAAACTTTAAATCATAACCTTCTTTTGTACCATCACGATCCATTGAGGTTAGTAAAATTTCACCGGCACCTCTATCAACAGCTTCCCTACACCAATCTATTCCCGCTAAGTTAGTTTCTTCCCTGCCTCCTTTAATAAATACTTTATACTTTTCACCGATAAATTTAACATCAATTGCTGCAACAGTTGCCTGTGAACCAAACTGCCTTGCCGATTCCGTAATTAGATTATGATTTTTTACGATTGCTGAATTTAATGAGACTTTATCTGCACCAGCCTTCAATAATGCTTCAATGTCTTTTATTTCTGAAATACCGCCGCCAACCGTAAAAGGAATTCTAACTGCTTTTGCAACTTCTTCCACAAGATTAATTAATATTTTTCTTTTTTCATGAGATGCGGTAATATCCAAAAAAACTAACTCATCGGCTCCTTCCCTGGAATATCTTTCTGCTAATTCCACCGGCGAACCAGCATCGATTAAATTAATAAAATTTGTTCCTTTTACCACCCTGCCTTCTTTTACATCAAGACAGGGGATTATTCTCTTGCAAAGCAAATTCTGCCAGCTCCTTTAAGTCAATTTTATTTTCATAAATTGCTTTCCCGACAACTACACCATATGGATTTATTTCCTTCAGACCTTTTATATCTTTCATATCTTTTATTCCGCCGGAAGCAATTAAATTTATTTCTAGGTATCCTTTTAAAATTTTTTTATAAAGAACTTTGTTTGTGCCGGACAGCATTCCATCTCTCGAAACATCTGTAACCAAAAATTTATTGATGCCAAGATTTTTACAATAATCAATATGTGAATAAATTGATATTTGAGTTTCTTCTGTCCACCCGGAAATAAGAATCATTTCATTCTTTACATCAGCGGCCGCAACAATATTTTCGGGCAAATTATTTTCAACAATAACTTCAAATTCATTTTTATTTTTAATTGATAACGAACCTATAACAATATAGTCAATGCCTGCAGAAAATAATTCTTCTGCATCTTTTGAGATTCTTATTCCTCCGCCAAACTCAACTTTTAAATTTGTTTTTTCCTTTATTTCTCTAATTGAATTAATTGCTGTGAACTTCCCGGTTCTAGATCCTTCGAGATCAACAATATGAATTAATTTAAAGCCTAAAGATTCATAAAGTCTAGCCTGGTTTAGAGGAGAACTTGAATAGTAAGAGACATTATTAAAATCTCCCTTTGCTAACCTTACAACCTTGTTTTCATATATATCAATGGAAGGAATAATCAGCATAATTCTAAAAAATTTTTTAATACTTTTAGCCCGGCATCGCTCGATTTTTCAGGATGGAATTGTACTCCATAAAAATTATCTTTTTCCATTGAAGCAGAAAAATCCACACTATTATTGCAATACGAAGTTGTATATTCATTGACCGGTAAATAATAAGAATTGGCAAAATAAAATCTTTCTCCTTCTTTAATACCGGAAAATAATTTGCTCTCTTTTTTTAAACGAATATCATTCCATCCCATATGCGGGACTTTAACTTTTTTTGCATCAAATTTTAAAACATCTCCCGGGAAAATTCCCAAACAAGCTATGTTTCCTTCAGTAGAATAATCTGCCATTAACTGCAAACCAAGGCAAACACCCAGAATGGGTCTTTTAATAATTCTAAGAAGGGAATACAAATTTAACTTGTGTAATTGTTTTATTGCGAAAGATGCTTCACCTACGCCGGGAAAGATTACTTTATCGGCTTTACAAATTTCAGATTCGTTATTTGTTATTTTATATTTCTGCTCAAGTTCATTTAATGCATTAGCAACAGATGCAACGTTGCCGGCTCCATAATCAATTAATGCTATCATAATACACCTTTAGTCGATGGAAGCACACCTTTATTTCTTTCATCCATACGGCATGCTTCATTTAAAGATTTTGCAAATGCTTTGAATATTGCTTCAATTTTATGATGATCGTTTTTTCCTTTAGCTCTTATATAAACATTTGCTTTTAAACCTGACGCTAAACCATTAAAAAATTCTTCGGTTAATTCCGTAGGGAATTCGCCTACTTTTTCTCTTTCAAATTTACATTTGAAGTTTAGATAAGATCTTCCTCCCAAATCCAATGAGCACCTTGCAATTGAATCGTCCATTGGCAAAAAATAACCGTAACGTTTTATCCCTTTTTTATTTCCAAGAGCTTCATTTAAAACATTACCCAGCGTAATACCAACGTCCTCAACCGTATGGTGTTCATCTACATTAAGATCGCCTGTTACAGTAATCTTCAAGTCTAAATTTGAATGTTTTGCAATTTGTTCAAGCATATGATCAAAAAATCCGATTCCTGTATTAATTATACTCACACCGGTTCCATCAAGATTTGCTTCAATTTCAATATCTGTTTCTTTTGTTTTTCTTTTTTGTTTTGCTGTCCTTAAATTTTTTAATATTAGATCCGCTGCTTTTTCAAATGTATTTATTTTTTTGTTTTCACCAACAATTATTGAATTCTTTTCGGAATTGTCTTTTGTTAAAATGAAAAAAGACTTCTCAACTTTTTTAGAAATGTTTTCTTTATGATTTATTAGAATATCTTCAAGTTCTAATATTTTATTCAATTCGGTTTTTTCATTCAAATTAAAGTTTTCAACTTGAATAATAAAGCCGTTCTTCTGCAGTTTTTTTAATCCACTGACTAATCCGTTTGAAACCGCAGAATTAAGATCAAAAAACTTTTTATCTATAATTACTTTATTCATTTATTTTAATTACAATTTTTAATCTTTCTTTTAAATCTTTCAATCCTTTAATTTTCCTTAACTCTTCCCATAAAATATCGTTTTCTTCTTCATTGCCAATAGAAATTCTCAGACAATTTTGTAGATTTGGCTGAGTGCTTCTGTCTCTAACAATAATTCCTTTTTCCAATAATTTGTCCTGAACATGCTTTGCATCCTCAAATTTTACAAGTAAGAAGTTAGCATCCGATCTATATACTTTTTTAACAATTAATAAAGTTTCAAGCTGGTTTTTTAGTCGATCCTTTTCTTTAATAATTGATTTTATATAATTGTCTTTTAATTTATAATTAGCAATAGCTTTTTCAAGTGCATACCTAGTTAAGGAATTAATATTGTATGGTGCCTTTATTTTAAATAAAATATTAATTATTTCATTATTTGCAGCACAAAAACCTGACCTTATCCCTGCCAAACCCCAGGCTTTAGAAAATGTTCTCAAAACAATTAAGTTTTTATGGTTTTTTATTTCGTTAACTAATGTATCTTTAATTGAAAAATCAATATATGCTTCATCAACAACAACTATAAGATTCAATTTTTGGCATAAATTTATAATATCATTACTATTCATTGTGTTCCCGGTGGGATTATTTGGAGAACATAAAAAAATCATTTTTGTTTTCCCGTCAATTCTTTCTTTGACTGAATCAAAATTAATCTGAAATTCATCATTTAAAAGAACTTCTCTCGTTTCAACGTTATTTATATCGCACGCCACCTTATACATTCCGTAAGTAGGTTCCGGTATAATTACATTGTCTATCTCCGGATTACAAAACACCCTTACCAATAAATCTATAACCTCGTCCGAACCAACTCCAAAAAAAATATTTTCATAAGGAATTGAATAATAATCACCGGTAACTTTTCTTATGTCTTTTTGATGCGGATCGGGATAACGGTTTAATTTTAAGCCGTTAATCTCCATAAATGTTGAGCCAAAACTATTTTCGTTTGCATCAAGCAAAATGCCTTCGGTGCTGTCGTAAATATCCCTTGCCGAAGTGTAAGGTTTTAAGTTAATTATATTTTTTCTTACTAAAGATTTTATATCCATAGACTATCTTTATTGGAACGCCGATTATTTATGATAAAATATTTTTTTATTCTACATATTTTTAATTCTTATCGAAACTGCATTTTTGTGTGCAAACAATCCTTCGGTTTCGGCTAATGTTTCGATTGTATTCGAAATATTTGTTAAGCCTTCTTTTGATAATTCCTGAAAAGTAATTGATTTCATAAAAGATTCTACGGTAATACCGCTATAGCTTTTTGCAAAACCGGAAGTAGGAAGAGAATGATTTGTACCCGAGGCATAATCGCCTGCGCTTTCGGGCGAATAATTCCCAATAAAAACCGAACCTGCATTTTGAATATTGTCCTTAATGTTTTCTGCATTTTTAATATTCAAAATTAAATGTTCCGGAGCATAGTTATTACTAAATTCAACCGCCTCATCTAAATTATCAACTAATAGGGAAAAAGAATTTAGCAATGAATTTCTTGCTAATTCTTTTCTCGGTAATTCTTTTAACTGCTTTTCAAGTTCCGCATTTATTTTACTTATTATATCTTCAGAATTTGATATTAAAATTACCTGTGAATCCGCTCCGTGCTCGGCTTGAGAAAGAAGATCGGCTGCGGCAAAAGTAGGCTCAGCATTTTCATCTGCTATAATTAGAACCTCGCTTGGACCGGCAATCATATCGATTGAACAGCCATCAGAATCAATACTTGCAAGCATTTTCGCTGCAGTTACAAATTGGTTCCCGGGACCAAATATTTTGTTTACTTTTGGAATCAAATTATCTCCATAAGCTATTAAACCAATGCCCTGCGCACCGCCGATTTTATAAAATTCACTTATCCCGCATATTTTTGCTGCGTATAACAATGGATAATTAATTTTATTTTTAGTTGGAGAAACAGCAACCACTCTTTTACAACCGGCAATTTTTGCAGGAATACCAAGCATTAACATTGTTGATGGCAATATTGCGCTTCCGCCGGGAATATATAAACCAACATTTTCAATGGCTCTAAATTCCCTTGTGCACTTTACTCCACCGGCAGTTTCCATTTCATATGGTTTGGGTTTTTGCGCGATATGGAACTTTTCAATATTCTTTGCCGCATTTTCCAAAGCATTTTTAATTTTTTTATCTAAATTCTTTTCTGCCTCATCAAATTCTTGTTTTGATACTAATAAATTATCCCCCTCAAAACCATCGAATTTTTTTGCATAAACAACTGCTGAATTAATACCTTTCTGTTTTATATCATTTAGAATTGGCCTTACAATTTCAAATGTTTTCTCAAAATTAATAGCCGGTCTATTAAGCAAATTTTTGTATTCGACAGGTGTTAATTCTTTTATATTATATCTTCTCATAATAGAAATCTTTACTGAATTAAATTTTCTATTGGTAATAATAGAATCCCTGATGCTCCTGCTGCTTTTAAATCATCTATAATATCCCAGAATGTTTTTGCGGGTATTACGGCATGAACGGCAAGTAAGTGCTCTTCCGCTAAATGTAATACCGTGGGACTTTTTAACGCAGGGATTATTCTTACAACTTTTTCCAATGAGTCTTTCGGTATATTCATCATTAAATATTTTGAAGTTCGTGCAGTTAAAACTGAACGGATTCTTTTTAATATATCATTAAGTATTACTTTTTTATTTGCATCTTCAAATTCTTTTTCAGATGAAATTAAAACTGCCTCGGAATCAAAAACCTTAAATGATTTTTTTAACTTGTTCATCATTAGTGTATTGCCGGTAGATACGATATCGCATATTAAATCCGCAACACCCAAAGATGGGGCAATTTCAACGGAGCCGCTTAGCTCTATTAACTTTGCATCAAGTTTGTTTTTATCTAGAAAACTCTTTAAAATCCTTGGATAAGAAGTTGCGATTGTTTTCCCGTTCAAATCCCCAATCTCTTTAAGCTCTTTATCGTTGGGATGAGCAAGGATTAAGCTGCATCGTCCAAACCCTAGCTTTTCCTGGATTTTAACTTCTGTCTGTTTTTCAAAG
Organism: uncultured Ignavibacteriaceae bacterium; assembly: GCA_964448105.1. Lineage (GTDB taxonomy): Bacteria > Bacteroidota > Ignavibacteria > Ignavibacteriales > Ignavibacteriaceae > CAVQBP01. Next base: position 10,472 of record CAYUVK010000113.1, on the reverse strand, counting down.
ATTACATTCTCGCCAACTATGCCAACATCTGCGACTCCATCCTGTACATATTCAGGTATATCGTCGTCACGCAAAAAAAGAATATCCAGCGGAAAATTTCTTATAGATACCACAAGCCTTTCCGAATAATTTTCAATATCCAAACCGCAAAGTCTCAGTAACTCAAGAGATTTATCAGTTAACCGGCCTTTCTTTTGAACAGCTAGCTTCAAATTTCCATTCATATTTTTACACCCTATTTTAAATACTCAATTTCTTTCTTTAAAACTAAAAATCCGGCAAACGCCGGATATATATTTATTTATTGTTCTTTATTCATAATTAATACATACCGGCAAAATAATTCCTATAATGATGATGAACGTGTGTTACGATATGTAATTCTTTTATTTTCATTTCGGCTTTCAAAAATAACTAAAATCCAAATTATTTCAAATGAAATTAATTTAAAATCAAAATTGAATATTATGCTATGTTTTTTGAATTAAATTTCAAATCAAACATTTAAAAATTCGGTAATTGTTTTTATATCACCTATATCTTTTTTTCTATTCATGTCTTTTTTCCATTTAAGGAGATATTCCAGCCTTACAAAACAGTAGCCATTAATTATTTCGGCAGAATCGATTAATACGTTGACATCATTAAACCAGGGTTTCCAATCTCTGTAAATCTCCTTTTTTCCAATCTTTATTAATTTGTTTCCCATTACAGAATATTTTTTAGAAAGTTCTTCCCATAATTGTGACTTAACTATCAAATCAATATCGTTTGCATCTCTAAGATTACGTATGGAAAGGGGGCCGCTGCCAAATATGACAAATTGGCCTTTGGGTAATTTTAGTCTTTCTACTTCATTAAGCAAAGACCCAAACAAACTATTCCTAAATAATTAAGATAACATATTAAATTTTTCCTATTTTAATAACAATTAATTTTTCTTAATGTTATCACAGGGGGGAATGATATGAAACCATTGTTTCACTTTTTATTGTTTGGAATATTGTCCATGAGTTCTGTGAAGTTTTTAAAACATTTGCTTTTCATTATAAAACCGGCAAGGTTATTCCTGATGAATTAATCGAAAAAATAAAAAAGTCTTCAAGCTTTAACCAGGGTTTTACGACATTTGAGTATCTCGCTGCTTCGTTCCTTGATATGGATTATCATACCTTAAAAGACATAAAAGACTTTGATATCAATGAATTCGAAAAGGGTTCTTTGGATAAAATCGGGATGATACCGGAAATTGTTGTTAGATACAGAAGTACTTATTTCAACTATATTTTTAATTTCGGATATGATGCATGTTATTACAGCTACATTTGGGCAGAAGTGCTTGATACCGATGCATTTGAAGCTTTTAAGAAGAACGGCCTTTTTGATAAATCAACAGCAGAATCTTTCAGAAAAAATATTCTTGAAAAAGGTGCCACAGAAGATCCCATGATCCTTTATAAAAGGTTCAGAGGTTCTGAACCAAGCATTGAACCTTTGTTGGAGAGAAGAGGATTAAAATAATTTTTCTTTAAATCATTTTTGTTAATGAAATTCCAAGAAGATGTTTACGTTAGTAACAGCATTATTATAATTAATTAGATATTAATTTAAAATTAATATTAATAATAAGTATGTTGATATGTTAATATGTGTATTATTTTTATATTTTTCTGAATAATTAAAAGATTAATATTGTATTAAGAGTTAATAACTTCTGCACAAAAAATTATTTACAAACACATGGTTTATAAACAACATCTTTTTAACAAGCACAAACTATGATATTAACAATTTTTAAACATAAAAAATTTTATAAATAAAAAAGCTCCTTCGTGAGGAGCTTTAAAATTCTTTTATGAAATTAAAAAAGAAGGAAATTTAGGAAGAGCTTATTTCAATTTGATTCTGTAGGTTATTAATAATTTCCTTTATTAAAGTATCTTTTGACTTTGCTTCTTCTATTGAGTTACATGCATGAATTACCGTTGAATGATCCCTCCCTCCAAAATGAAGACCAATTGTTTTCAATGAAGATTTTGTTAGTTCTTTTGAGAGATACATTGCCAGCTGCCTCGCCAGAACGATCTCTTTTTTCCGTGTCTTATCACGAATCTTGTTTTCATCAACTTTAAGATATGAACACACATTTTTTGTAATCATTTCAATTGTAACATTTACTTTTCGATCTGTTGCAATCTCCTTTACTGTTTTTTTTGCAAGTTCAAGGTTAATTTCTTTTGAATTCAGCGAAGCATTGGCGAGTAACTTTATTAGACATCCTTCAAGCTCACGGATATTAGATGTTATGTTGCTAGCAATATATTCCAATATTTCATTCGAAACAGTCATTCCAAAATCCTCTGACTTCTTTTTTAATATTGCTATTCTTGTTTCAAATTCCGGCGGCTGAATATCTGCAGGCAGGCCCCACTGAAATCTAGATATTAGGCGGTCATCCAAACCTTTTAAATCTTTCGGTGCTTTATCGCTAGATAACACTATTTGTTTTCTTGATTGATGAAGTGTGTTGAAAATATGAAAGAACAAGTCTTGGGTTTTTTCTTTCCCGATTAGAAATTGTATATCATCAATGATTAAAACATCCATACTTCTATAAAAATTGGAAAAATCATTTACTTTGTTTGATTGAATTGCCTCAACAAATTCAACGGTAAAAATATCAGATGAAAGATATATAACTCTTTTTTCCGGAAAGTTGTTAGTTATTTTATTCCCAATTGCCTGGATCAAATGGGTTTTCCCCAGCCCAACACCACCATAAACGAAAAACGGATTGAAAGATGTCCCACCCGGGTTATCGCTAATTGCACTTGCAGCTGCTCTGGCCAGTTGGTTCCCCTCTCCCTTTATAAAGTTATCAAAAGTGTACCTTGAGTTTAAATAAGTTTCAAAATCAGGTTTGTTTTTGGTTGTAGTATGTTGTACAAGCTGAATTGGCGGGATAATCTTTTCGTTGATTTCTTTTTCTTCCGAAATAATGTAAGCTAATTTTGCATTTTCGCCAAGCACTTCTTTTAACGTTTTGTTTATTAAAGTATTAAAATGTTCATCAATCCATTCCCAAAAAAATTGACTTGGAAGTTTAACGGTTAACGTAGAATCATTTATTTTCAAGGACTTAATTGGTTGAAACCAGGTGTTATAAGTCATTAAAGTTACGTTTTGCTTAATGATTTTTAAGCATTCTTTCCACAGGATTTCATGATCAGAGAGGTTTTTCTTTTCAATAACGATTGAATTCAGCATATTGATTATCCACAATTAAAAAATTTTATTTTTAAATTAAGATGCAGTTATTTCAATATTTAAAAATGGCAAAAAAACAATTATCAACAAGATGTCAACATTAAATACATGCCCATAATTGTTTGTAATATAGCGAGTTACAAGTTTCTTTTTTTAATGAACACACATTAGAACAGCTTAAATCTCCCTGCATAAGATTGAAATACGTTGTGAAACGTTTTCACATATCAAAATAATCCACAAGATATTCACATTAATTTTGACTGCCTAATCAAATGAAAAAATAGGAAGTAATGTTGAGCAGTGCAAATTAATTTTTAGAAAAATTAATAATTTTTTAAAATTTAATATTTTTTACGAGTTTTAAGTACCTTGTTTATAAAAGTATCTATTATTATTTTTATAATCTTTTGAAAAAAGGAGTAATTAATGAAAAGAACTTACCAGCCAAGCAATAGAAAAAGAAAGAATAAGCATGGCTTTAGGGAAAGAATGAAAACCAAAAACGGCAGAAAGGTTCTTGCTAGAAGAAGATTAAAAGGAAGAAAAAAATTAACTGTTAGCGATGAGAAATAATTCAATTGAAACGCTTTGGTCTTTCATCAGAGGAAAGAATAAAAAGTAAAAAAGATTTTCAAGAAATATTCACCTCAGGAAAAATCTTTTTATCAGATCAAAAAAATATTAAAGCTCTTTTTATAGTTGAGGGAGAATCTAAAAAACCCGGAGTTAAAATTACCCCCGCTGTTTTTAAAAAAGCAGGAAATGCTGTTTGGAGAAACAAACTAAAAAGACTTATAAAAGAATCATATAGATTAAACAAAGAAATTTTAATTGACTGTGTCCTGGAAAAGAAACTTTTGGTGAAGGTTGTATTTTCAATAAACTTGCTTAATCAAAAAAATAATAGGATTATGAAACTTGAAAGTATTATGCCGGAAGTTGTTGATTTAATGTTCAAGATTAAAGGTGCGCTTTGAAATGTGGAGATTGTTTGTAATATTGATAAAAGGATATCAAAAAATTATTTCGCCAATATTTCCTCCGTCTTGCCGTTTTTATCCTACATGTTCTGAATATGGAATAGAAGCATTTACAAAGTATGGTGTTTTTAAAGGTGGAGCAAAAACCATATGGCGTGTTTTAAGGTGTAATCCTTTTAATAAGGGGGGGTATGATCCTTTACAATAATGGAATTTTGAATGGATAAACAAACAGTATTTGCTTTTATTTTAATCGGCGCTTTATTAATACTGTGGATGTATTTAAACGCACCGGAACCACAAAAACAATTGCCGCAAAACCGTGCCGACTCAACACTTACGGCAGATACTGTCGTTAAAAAGCAGCAGCCAACAGAAGAACCACAAAAACCTAAAGAAATAACGAAAAAAGAAGAAAATACCTCTACAGACAGTCTGAATTATGGCAAATTTTTCACACTGCGATCAAAGCCCGAAAAAATAATAACGCTTGAGAATGATCTTGTAAAAATGGAATTTTCGTCACATGGCGGAAATATTATAAAATATTATCTTAAAAAATTCCACAACTGGTATTCTGCAGATGTGGAAGATGATTCATCTAATTTTTACGAAACACATGTTCAATTAATTAAAGCTTCTCGCGGCGGTTCCTACGATTTATCATTTGTCTCTTCAGATGGAAAAGCAGTAAATACAAAAAATCTTGACTTCGACATTAAGCTAAGCAAACAGGAATATAAAATTACCGGTAACGATTCGCTTGTAATCACGTTCACTCTTAATGTAGAAGAGAATAAATACATAAAGAAGATATTTGTTTTTTATGGAGACAAGTATAGCCTGACGAGCGAAATTGAACTTAAGGGAATGAATAATATTATTAGCAACAATGCATATGATCTTGTTTGGGATAACGGGATAAGATTTGTTGAATATAATTCGGTTGATGAAGCAACATATTCAGATGCCAGCGTTTATTATGGTGACGAACAAGTTGTTGTCGATGCGTCAAAAGTTGGCGAGAAGAAAGAGGAAAGTTTTAATGGCAGGATAGACTGGGTAGGGGTAAGAAACAAATATTTTGCGGCAATAATTGCTCCTCAAAATACATCTAAAGTTGATGGTGCATATATAGAGGGAAACAGGAAAGACATTAAAAATCATGGAGTAGTAGAAAACTACAGCGCCCAGCTTATCATTCCATTTAACAGTACAGACTCTGAGAAAAATACATTCACTCTTTACATTGGTCCGGTTGATTATAATATATTAAAAAACTATGGGAATAATCTAGCTTCAATTGTAGATTTTGGCAGCTTTTTCGGATTGAAGTTTTTAATAAGACCAATTGCAATATATATACTTCTTCCGTTATTTAATTTTCTTCATTTATTCATTCCGAATTACGGTATTGTAATTATTGTATTTTCATTAATTATAAAGTTTGTTCTGTACCCACTAACAAAAACCAGCTACCAGTCTATGAAGAAGATGCAGCTTCTTCAACCTAAGATTGCCGAATTAAAGGAAAAGTATAAAGATGATCCGCAGAGAGTAAATAAAGAGACAATGAAAATGTATTCTACTTATGGTGTAAACCCGGCAGGAGGATGTTTACCACTTGTTCTGCAAATGCCAATTTTCATTGCTCTTTGGGGATTGTTAAAAATTGCAATCGATTTACGACAGCAGCCTTTCTTTTGGTGGATAAAAGATCTTTCTCAACCTGATATTATTTACAGTTTACCTTTTAAGCTTCCTATTTTCGGAATAGACCAAATAAGCGGACTAGCTGTATTAATGGGAGTGACTACTTTCTTTCAGCAGAAGATGAGCGTAAAGGATCCAAAACAGCAGGCCCTGGTATATGTTATGCCCATATTTTTAACCATAATGTTTATGAGTTTCCCTTCCGGGCTCAATCTTTATTATTTCATGTTTAATGTTTTTTCAATAGCACAACAATATTATATCAATCATAAACATGATGGAATGGTTTTACAACCAGTAAAAAATCCGAAAAAGTCAAAAGGTTTTATGCAGAAATTAATGGAAACCGCAGAACAAAATGCTAAGGTTCAACAACAAAGAAAAAGGCGTTAACTTTCCTAACGGTTTTAAGTTATACAAAATTGCCCGTACAAATCATAAAAAATGTTTATTTTTGATTATAAATATTTATGCATCACATTTCTCATCTTGCAGGATATAGCAGAAAATCATAAATGATTTATTTTCGGAAAATAGTATATCTTATAATTTTTTTGCCCTTCATTATATATTCCCAAACAACTATAACCATAACTGTTCCTACACGAGAACAAAAGCTTCCATTTGGACTTAGTTACCAGGTCCCAATATTTTGTCCCAAAGTTGCAGTTGCATTAAGCGGCGGCGGAGTCAGGGGCTTAGCTCAAATAGGTGTGCTTCAGGCACTGCAAGACAACAGTATTCCCGTAGATATTATTGTCGGAACAAGTATGGGGAGCGTTATAGGTGGTTTATATGCTGCCGGGTACAGCTTAAGCCAGATTGATTCAATAGCAAGAAATACTAATTGGGATGCAATCCTTGCTCCCTCAAGGGAAACCGATAGGAAAGAATTATTCGTTGATCAAAAAATAACCGAAGATAAGGCTATCTTTGCACTAAGGTTAAAGGGTCTGACTCCTGAAATTCCCACATCAATTAATAATGGCCTAAGGTTAACCAACTATTTAAATCTTTTAACTTTGCAGGCTCCGATTCATATTAAAAAAAATTTCGACGATTTGAGATTTAATTTTAGAGCTGTTTGTACAAATTTGGTAACTGGTGAACCGGTTATTCTTAATAAGGGAGCATTAAGTCAGGCAATGCGTGCAAGCTCAAGTGTTTCGTTTTTGCTTTCCCCCGTAAAAATTGACTCCTCTATTTTAGTTGACGGCGGTTTAGTTGCAAATGTGCCTGTAAAGATAGCTTTAAAAACCGGGGGAAATTTTGTAATAGCAGTAAATACCACAAGTAGTCTGCACCCTAAAGGAGAACTTGAACTTCCCTGGATGGTTGCTGATCAAATTGTCAGCATCCCCATGAAGCTTTTAATTGAAGATCAGATTAAGTACGCCAATGTAGTTATAAGACCAAGATTATCTGGTAAAACTCCCGACGACTTTACAGATGTAGAGTCTGTTGTGGAAAAGGGTTATGCTACCGGTCAAACTTATATACAAAGTATAAAAGAAAAAATAGACTCGATGTATAATAATAATTTACAAAAGGTTGAAAACAAGTTTTTTATAAAGAATACGACTTTAGAAAATAATCTTTCTGTAACAAGCTATCCATCTTTAAGTAAATTAGCATACCGAGATTCCGTTTCAAATTATGAGATTATAAAAAGACTTGGCAATCTTTGGGAAACTGGCGATTATGAAAATATAAAAGCCGAAGTTAAAGAGAACGGAAACAGCTCCGAAATAAATTTTATATTGGAACAAAATCCTTTAATTAAAAAAGTAAGGCCGTACGGTATAACTTTTATAGACCAGGAAGAAGCCGATTCTATATTTGAAACCGTAATTGACAAACCATTTAACAGCAAAAAATTATATTCAAAAATTATAAAGCTGCTTGGGATTTATAGAGAGCTTGGATATTCCCTGGCAACATTGGAGAAGTATGATTTTAATCCGTCAAGCGGAATTTTAAGCTTGTATTTTGATGAGGGCATGATTTCAAAAATTGTCGTTGAGGGGAATAACTATACAAAAAGGAATGTTATAATGAGGGAATTTCCTCTAGATGCCGGAGATTACTTCTCTTATAAGGATGCAGAGGAAGGCTTAACTAATTTAAGAAGCACAAACCTTTTTGACGATGTGGTGTTAACTGTAAAAAGAGAGGACGAGAAGAATATTTTAACTATTCATGTTTTGGAGAAAGTCTCCAGCTTAATTAGATTCGGATTTAGAGTAGACAATGAAGATAAATTCCAGATGAGTCTTGATATCCGCGATGAGAACCTTTTTGGAACCGGTACCGAGCTAGGCTTGCTGCTTTTTGGCGGTTCAAGAAACAGGGCATACGTTCTTGAGCATAAATCCAACAGGATTTTTAATACATACTTTACATATAAGATAAATGTTTTTTATCAGTTTGATGATGCATATACTTATAAAAACGATTCCACCACTTCGGAAAGAGAGTTTTCTAGATCCGTTAATGGTGAGTACAGACAAATTTATTACGGTACATCCCTTTCTTTGGGGACACAGGTAGAGAAATTTGGAAACTTAATATTTCAGGGGATATACAAATATGATCAGGTAAAAATAAAACAAGGCGTGACAAGCGATATCAGCCCCTATAAAACAAAAATAGTAAGTTTAAAGGCCAGTTCAACTATCGATACACAGGACAAATATCCTTTCCCCGATAAAGGAGTTTATTTCTCCGGTTTTTATGAAACGGCACAAACTGCACTTGGAAGCGATATTGGGTATGTAAATATTGGATTTAATTATAAGAGTTACATTACCGTTGGAAAAGTAAATACCTTTTCTCCAAGGATTAGAATGGGATTTGCCGATAAAACACTTCCGGTAAGTGAGCAATATTCACTCGGCGGACAGGATATATTTTATGGACTAAGAAAAGATGAATATAGGGGCAGGCAGATATTTTTAACTTCTCTTGAATACCGTTATAAGCTTCCTTTTGAGATTTTCTTTGATACTTATTTTAGCTTAAGATATGATTTAGGTTCAGTATGGGGGTTTCAGGAACAAATAAGATTTAGGGATTTAATGCATGGAATTGGCACAAGCTTATCGTTTGATACTCCAATAGGACCAGCCAAATTTTCAGTGGGAAAAAGCTTCTTATTTAAAAAAGGACACACAGCCAATCCAATTGTCTGGGGAGACACTATCTTTTATTTCTCAATAGGATATTATTATTAGAGTGCCTAGAATATTGGAATGTTGAGCATTAGAAAAATGTATAATATATAAAATTTATTTTGGAAGAAAGGATTTCAGAATGCTGTAATCCATTTCTCCAAGATTCTAATATTCCTCAGTTCTATTCACACGAATAATTATTGTCCATGCTTTTGATGTTCTTCTCCTTTTTTTTGATAATTCTTTCCCCTTTCAATATCTCCAATTTTCCCGTATAACTTTGCAAGAATGAAGTTTAATTTACTTTTCTCATCTACTAAGTTGATACCTTTTTCTAAAAAGCTTACTATTTTTTCAAATGGCGGCAAATTTAATTCTTTGTTATACATTTCAGAAATTATGATATAAGGTTCTGTTGATGTCTTGTTGGATAAAGCGGCTTTTTTAATGTAATCAAACGCCATCTCTTTATTATCTCCATATATGGAAGTGGAATCTAAAATTTTAGCAACAGCAAGATATACTTTGCAGCAGAATTCCGGAATTTCTTTACAGATTTTTTCTGCATACATTACTATTTCATCATTTGACAAAGCCTTATTCCATAATAGAACATTATACAAGTCTATATCTTTAATTTTTTGATTGATGGCTATTCTAAAATTATCAAAAAGCTCGTCCTGTGAATTTGAAGTTTGAAAAATTTTTAAAATTTCTTTTTTTTTGCCTGTATTTTCCATATAAAAATTAAGATTATTAACTTTGAAAAGAATTAATCAATATAATTCTCAAATTTGGGTAATTCTCAAATAAAATCAACAGTAAGATTTTTGTACTGTTTCTTTTTTTGATTCCGGTGTAATTGATATATTAAAAATCCAATCGTGATCTAACCCTAATATAGTATTGCCTGGAATCGTTTCTCTTTTTTGCGACAGCAAAAACACATCAATTAAATTCATAACAAAAAATTAACAATTCCTTAACACACCAAGTTATGTATTCCAATATATTAAACAGTCTGTTTATAGACTTTGGTGATAAAATGTGATTTTGCGACAAGTGTGTCGTCCAACTTTTGATTTTTAAAAGTGTAAGTTTTTTCTTTAGACTATTTTCTATAATTTTAAAAAGGATGATAATTATGAAATCTAAAATCATATTAACTTCAATTCTGTTTTTATCTGCTTTAGTTGGTGTTAGCAGTGCACAGATGAAACTAAATGGCACAGGCGCTACATTTCCATATGTAATTTATTCCAAGTGGTTTGATGTATACCGTCAAAAGACAGGAATTGAATTTAATTACCAGGCAATAGGCAGCGGCGGCGGAATC
>CAYUVK010000112.1:0-16915 GCA_964448105.1 uncultured Ignavibacteriaceae bacterium | reverse complement strand
CAACCGTACAAATTAACATTGTTACAGTCGCACCCCATGCGGGTGCGTGGATTGAAACAGTTGATGGTAATCATTTATACGTGTTATCCATGAAGGTTCACCATACAAGGGGGCTCTCTACTTTATCCATATTGTCAACCTTGAAGTTACAAAACATTAACTTCTTCCTCCAATTCTATACCGTATTTTTCTAAAATGGAATTCTTAACAAAATCTTTAAACTCTAAGATTTCCTGACCGGTTGCATTTCCATAATTTACAATAACCAAAGCTTGCTTCGGATGTGTTCCCGTATTTCCAACTCTTTTACCCTTTAATCCTGCCTGTTCAATCAACCAGCCTGCAGCAATTTTTACCATTCCATCAGGAATATTATATCCTACCATACCCGGAAATTTACTTTTTAATTCTTCAAATCTTTTATTTGTTATTTCAGGATTTTTAAAGAAACTGCCTGAATTTCCTATTTTTGACGGGTCAGGGAGTTTGCTCATTCTTATATCACAAACAACTTCGCTTACATCTTTTATAGTTACTTCAGTTATATTTCTTTTTTTGAGCCCTTCTTCAATTGCTCCGTAAGAAGTATTTACGATTGGATGCTTGTTTAACTTTAAAGCTACATCTGTAATTATGAACTTATTTTTCAATTCTTTTTTAAAGATACTATTGCGGTAAGCAAATTGGCATTCATCCTTATAAAATATTTTTTCTTCCAGGTTTTCTATAAAAATTCCATTTAAAGAATAAAATACATCTTTCAATTCCTGACCATAAGCACCGATATTTTGAATTGGAGCAGCACCAACTTTGCCGGGAATAAGAGAGAGATTTTCAATTCCGCCATAATTTCTATCGATGCAGTATAAAACAAGCCTATGCCATATTACACCTGCAGAAGCTCTAACAAAAACATAATCATCATCTTCTCCCTCAACTTGAATCTCTCCCGATGAAAATGTTATTACTAATCCATTAAAGTCTTTTGTAAAAAGGATGTTGCTTCCCCCGCCTAAAATAAACTTAGGTAGATTTTTATATTTTTCTAAGGATAATAATTCTTTTAATTCTTCAATAGAAAAAACTTCAGCAAAATATTTTGCTTTTACATCTATACCGAAGGTATTGTATTTTTTTAGGGAAAGATTTTCTTCTATATTCATTTGATAATATTAATTATAACAAAAATAAATATAAAAGAAGAAAATTGAAATTTATAATAAATTAATTTAAGCTAGAATAATTTGTAATTTTATTTTATCCAAACTAATAAAAACCGATAAGGATTTATAATCCATTAATCAAAAGATTTGATTTAAACAGATAAATAAATTTATTATGATTATTTTTATCTTATAAAAAATTTAGCGGAAATGTTTTGCAAATAGAATTTAATTTTAATCAATCCGGCGTTATTCCTTACAGAAAAAAAGAAAACCAGCTTGAGGTATTATTAATTACATCGATAAAGAATAAGAAATGGATTATCCCGAAAGGATATATTGAATTCAATTTAACTCCTTTTGAATCTGCAAAGAAAGAGGCTTACGAGGAAGCCGGAGTTACGGGATCAAATGAAACGATCGAGCTGGGTTCGTATTCCATAAAAAAATCGATCGGCCAGCAAAATATAAAAGTATTTTCTATGGAGGTTATAAAAATACTAGAGGACTACCCTGAAAAAAACTTGAGAAAGAGGAAATGGTTTTCTATTAATGATGCTGCTTCAAATATCTCTTTACCTGAAGTTTCACCTATGATAACTTCACTTACAAGTAAAGTTAAATGACACAGATTAAATTAAATCATCTTCATCACTGCTAATTAATTTTTCAACTGCTTCTTTAGTTGTTTCGTAATCATATCCTTTCGAGAACAGGTACTGATAAATTTTCTCTTTTAATTTTTTCTTCTCAAGATTCCTTGAAGAAAGAGATTTATATTTTTTCCCGGCTAATTCCATTGCATTTTGCAAATCATTTCCTTCCGGAAATTTTTCTAATAGAACTTGTGAAATAATATTACTGCTTATCCCCTTTTTTATAAGCTCTGCTTTTACCTTATTCTTTCCCCAAAATTTATTTTTAACATTTTCTTCGGAAAAAATTTTTGCAAATTCCAGATCATTTAAATAATTATTTTCTTTTAGATTGTTTATAATTCCCTCAATTATATCTTCATTGTATTTTTTTTGTTTTAATTTGATTCGGAGTTCATATTCGGAGTGATGTCTTCTGGCAAGATAACGGAAAGCTCTCTGCTTTGCCGCAAATTTCTGGTTTTCTTTTATTAAAAAATCTAAATCACTTTCTGATATTTCATCATTTTTCCTTAGCCCGTTTTTTATAAATATTTCATAATTAATATATAGAGTTCTGTCATTATCTAAATAAACTGCAACATTTTTAGAATCTTTCTTTACTACACTTAATATTTTCATTCATCTGTAAATTGTTTAAAGAAACTACCATTCTATAAAAAATTTTTTCTTGTTCTATAAATATTTCCTACAATACCCAGCATAAACATATTAACCAATAATGAACTTCCACCATAACTTACAAACGGAAGCGGAATGCCAATTACAGGCATTATCCCGGTGGTCATCCCGATATTAATTATAAAATGAATTATAAATACGGAAAGTATTCCTATTAAAGTAAGACTTAAAAATTCATCTTTAGCAATAGAAGCAATTCTAAAAATCCTTAAGAAAATTATAAGGAAAAGAACCATTACAATTATAGCTCCAAAGAAACCAAATTCTTCACCTATAACACAAAAAATAAAATCTGTCCACTGTTCGGGAATAAATTGGAGTTGAGTTTGATTACCATGCAAAAAACCTTTCCCAAACAACCCCCCCGACCCGATAGCAACCTTTGCCTGAATTGCATTATAACCCGCTCCGAGCGGATCAGCAGACGGATCTATAAAAGATTGGATCCTTCTTTGTTGATGCGGACTTAATGCTTTATATACATAATCAGTAAAAAAGCCTGCACCTATGTTTAACGCCATGATGGAACCGCTAAAGAAAATATCTTTTTTAAAGAAAAATAAAGCGGCAAGAACAATTATTAACGCCCCGAAAAGGTAGTATATCCCGAATAAAGAGGAAAGCGCAACAAATCCCGGTGAAAGCACAACAAAAAGACCGAACAGACTAATCCCCTTCCAGAAGATCATTGTAAGAATCAAAACAATAAAAACCAAAGCTGTTCCCATATCCGGTTCCATTAAAATTAATACAACCGGGATAAAACCAACTATCAAAGCCATAATTATATCGAAAAACGATTCGATATTTGTATTCCTTCTGCTAAGAAAGGATGCTAAGGCTAATATAGTTCCGATTTTTGCAAACTCGGAAGGTTGAAATCCAAAAACTCCTAAATTTATCCAACTCTTTGCTCCATAAACTCTTCGTCCAATAACTACTACTACAGCTAATAAAAATAATGACAGCAAATATGAAGGGATGGAAATCATCTTAAACGAATTTACAGGTAAGGAGTATGCAACAAAAAAAACAATTATTGAAATAACAGCCCAGATAACCTGTTTTTCAAAATTTTCACTTGCAGTTGAATTATTCAGTGTGGAACTATAAATAGCTGCCAGCCCAATACAAATCAAAATAATAGCGGACAACCAGAGTGAAAAATCAAATTTATCCTGAAGCTTATAATCAATTTGCAATTGAAGCACCTATAATTTTTGTTTTAAGATCCGGTATGACATTCTCTTTTTTAATTTTATCCTTTAATAGATATGCTTCAATCATTTTTTTTGCTATTGGGGCAGCGTATGTTGCTCCAAAACCAACATTCTCAACAACAACTGCAAGTGCAATTTTAGGATTGCTATAAGGAGCAAATGCAATAAAAAGAGCATGATCTTTTCCATGAGGATTTTGAGCAGTACCGGTTTTACCTGCAATTTGTATTTCTTTCATTCTAATACGTGCTGCCGTTCCTGCACCGTTAACAACCAGAAACATGCCACGTTTTACGATGTTAAAAACTCTCTTACTAATTCCTATATCTATTTTTTTAAACTTAAATGGAACAAATTTTTTTGAACCGTTTTCCAAATAACCTTTTACAATATGGGGAGTATAAGATTGACCATCATTGGCAACTAAAGCCGCAAATTTAGCTAACTGGACAGGTGTAACACTCACTTCACCCTGCCCGATACCTAAGCTTGCCATTATACTCCTAGGCCAATTAGAACCATAAAGTTTTTCATAATATTTACTATCAGGAATAAAACCTGGGATTTCTTCACCAATGTCAATCCCGGTTTCTTGTGTAAAACCAAATCTTTTGGCATATGCTGCCCATCTATCAAGGCCTATTTTGTATATCAAATTGTAAAAAAATACATTGCATGATTTTTCAATTGCATGTTCAACATTTAAACTACCATGGACTCCATCACATTTAAAAATTCTGCCAAAAGTAAAATAACCGGGGCAATAAAAAGTAGTAGTTGTATCAATAACCCCCAGATCTAGTGCAGCAATGGAAGCAAGGATTTTAAAAGTTGAACCAGGCGGTTTAGTCGACATAGTGGCCCTGTTAAAGAAAGGTTTATCAGGATCATCATATAATTTTTGCAGGTAATCTCTTGAAGTAACATATGAGAATTCATTCAGATCATAATCCGGCGCACTTACCAATGCTAAAACCTCACCTGTTTTCGGTTCAATTGCAACAGCAGCACCTCGTTTTCCTTTCAATTCTTCTTCGGCTACTCTTTGAACATCGGCATCGATAGAAAGCACAAGGTCATCCCCTTTTTCCGAAGGTATATCATCAGCTCCATTTTTATATTTTCCAATCTCTTTTCTTTTGGAATCGACGAGCATGAATTTATAACCTTTTTCGCCTCGCAAATAGTCTTCATATTGTTTCTCAATACCGCTATTTCCTACATAATCTCCAGGTTTATAATAATCATCTTTTTTCAATTGCTGAGGCGAAACTTCCTTAGTATAACCAAACATATGCGAGCCCATAATTCCGTCAGGATATCCTCTTTGCATTTCAACAATATAATCAACACCGGGAAGATCTTCAGAATTTTCTTCATACCAGGAAATCACTTTAAAATCAACACCGCGCTTAATTCTTACCGGAACATACTTTGAATAAACCCGGTTGTTATATAAAATTTTATTAATATAACCTGTTTCAACATTTAGAACAGTTTCCAAAATTTTATTTAATTTCGTATCATAATAGGCAGGAGTTATTCTAAGAGTATATGCCGGTATATTATTTACAACAACTTCACCATTCCTATCAAAAAAGACTCCTCTTAAAGGGATTTGCTCTATCGATTTAATACTGTTATCTGCCGATTTTTCATCATAAGTATTATGCTGAATAATCTGCATCTGGAATAACCTAAAAGTCAGAAGAAGTGTACATCCAACAATAATGGCATATACAATGGTCTTTCTTCTTTCAGATGCAAAATTTTCAGATTTCAATCGATCATTCTCCTTGGATAGAATACTATCACTATTATACTAAACACTGTAGTATAAATTCCAGGCAAAATTCCCTGTTCTATAAAAAAAGTTGTAATAGAGATATTCAGATCGGTAGTAGAGAAAAAAGACAGGATAAAAGAATCAACTGTTGAGCCTAATAAAACAATAAGAGAGAATGATAAGGATTTTAAATAAATATCTTTTTTGTTTTCATTATAAAAATAACCTGTAACAAAGCCGGTTATAGTTTTTGAAAGCATAGAACTTCCCAGCAATCCGCCCGTTATAAGATCGAATAAAAGCCCGTAAATAAATCCGAGAATTGTCCCATGCAGCTGCCCCAGCTTAAGTGTATAAAATACTAAAAGGATTATAATTAAATCCGGAATAATGCCATTTATAGCTATGAGAGGAACAATTGTTGTTTGAATAACAAGCAGCGGGAAGAATAATAGAACAGCAAATATGTAATCAGTTTTCATTTCTATTATAAAAATTTAATTCCAAATTATTTATCTGTTTACTTTCCACTATTCCAAGAATGAAAACATTTTCTACTCTAACAAAATCAACGAAAGGTTTTACTTTTACTTCGTTGAATATCCCTGTTTTTATGTTGCTTAAACCGGTAACAATACCCACCGGAAGCGGGACAGGCACTATTGAACTTAAATCACTTGTAATTATACGGTCACCCGGTTCCACATCATAAGTTTTAGGTACGTTAACAATAACAAGGTTTTCGCCGTTCCATTTCATTATACCATCAATTCTGCTTCGTTGATCTTTTACAGTTATTTTTAAATCAAAATTCCTTAACGTCCTTGCTATTGAATAATCTCTGGAAGCATTATAAACAATACCAATTAATCCTTGATCATTAATTACCGGCATACCCGGTTTGACACCATCTTTAATACCTGCATTCAATGTTATGCTACCTTGAACTTTGGAAAAAGATTTTGAAACTATAGAAGCCGGAATTAAAGGGTAATTAAGAGAATCTTTTATTTTGAGAAGGTTTTTCAGTTCTTCATTTTGAAGTCCATATTCACGCAGCCTATTAACCTGCAGCATAAGATTTGCATTCACTTCTCTTAACTGCTTATTTTCACTTTTTATTTTTGTTATATTAATCAGATCGGAAACAATGGAAGTAACTGCTGCAAAACTCCCAAAAGCTATTGCACGAATATTTTTTATTTCAGGTTTTTGATTTATAGAAAGGGAGAAAAAGCTGACTATTACTAAAACTACAAGAACAATATATTCTTTAAAACTTGACCATAAACGGCTAAAGAGTCGAAACATTAATATCTTCTATTACGAATTAATACTTTTGAATAATGATTTAAATTTTCTATTACCTTTCCAGCCCCGCGAACAACAGCAGTTAAAGGATCCTCTGCAACATTAACCGGGAGATTAGTTTCCATCCGGATCCTTTCATCGAGACCTTTTAGTAAAGCACCACCACCGGTTATCATAACACCACGATCTAAAATATCCGCAGAAAGTTCAGGCGGCGTTCTTTCCAGGGATTGTCTGACCGCATCTACAATTTGAGAAATAGCTTCTGAAAGAGCTTCTCTAATTTCAACTGAGCTGACTTCTGTGGTTTTCGGTATGCCTCCAACTAAATCCCTGCCTTTAACCTGGATAGTTATTTCTTCTTTCAATGGGACTGCCGAACCAACTTCACATTTAATTGCTTCTGCTGTTCTTTCACCAATTAATATATTATGATTCTTCTTAAAGAACTGCATTATGGCATAATTCATTTCATCGCCGGCAATTCTTATTGATTCTTCATTTACAATTCCGGATAATGCAATAATAGCAATTTCTGTTGTACCTCCTCCAATATCAATAATCATATTTCCAACCGCGGCTTCAACATCAATCCCGATTCCAATAGCAGCCGCCATCGGCTCTGCGATAAGATGCACTTCTTTTGCACCGGCATGTTCCGCACTATCTCTTACAGCTCTTTTTTCAACTTCAGTTACACCGCTAGGAACAGCAACAACTACCCTTTTACTTGCAAATGCACCACCTTTAACTTTTTTTATAAAAGCTCTAATCATTCCTTCGGCAATTTCAAAATCTGCAATAACACCATCTCTCATAGGACGTGTTACTCTAATCTCTTTATGCTCTCTTCCCTGCATTTCTTTTGCTTTATTCCCAAGTGCGATAATTTTTTTTGTATTTTTGTCGAAAGCTACAATAGAAGGTTCATTTAATACAATACCTTTACCCTTAACCCAAATTAGAGTATTGGCTGTGCCAAGATCAATGGCTATATCTGCAGAAAAAAAATCAAGAAATCCCATAAAGCCTCTTGTATTCTAAGAATTACAATTTCAAATTATTAAAAATAAACTAAAAAAAATTTTACATCTGCCATCATCCATTTTCCACTAGTGTTTAAAATGTCTAATACCTGTAAAGACCATTGAAATATTATTCTGATTTGCAGCTTCAATAACTTCATTATCTCTAACAGAACCTCCCGGCTGAATAACAGAAGTTACACCACATTTAATTATTTCTAATAGAGTATCCGGAAACGGGAAGAAAGCATCGGAAGCAGCAACAGAACCTTTCAAATCAAGACCATACTCTTTCGCTTTCATTGCAGCTATTTTAGCCGAATCTAATCGAGACATTTGCCCGCCACCAACACCTAATGTAGCCTTATCTTTTACAAAAACAATTGCATTTGATTTAGTATGTTTTGCAACAATCCAGGCAAAGAAAAGATCTTCCAGCTCAGATTTTGTCGGTTCTTTTGTAGTTGCCGTTTTTAATGAACTTTCATCCAAAGTTATATGGTCAGCATCTTGAACAATTGCACCACCAGGGATATTTCTAAAATTAACTTTTGATTCCCTAACTGATTTCAATTGTTTTAAGAGTCTTCTATTCTTCTTCTTAGTTAAAATATCGACAGCACCCTCAGTATAGTTAGGTGCACAAATAATTTCAAGAAATATATCATTTAAAAGTTCTGCTACCTTCTCATCAACAATAGAAGAAAAGGTAACAATGCCGCCAAATGCCGAGACCGGATCGCATTTTAAAGCTTTTTGATATGCATCAACTGAATCTTTCCCTTTTGCAGCACCTGCCGGATTCATATGCTTAATTATTGCACAGGTATTATTTCCCAGATCTTCAACTAATTCTACTGCAGCTACTAAATCATTTATATTATTGTAAGATAACTCTTTGCCATGAAAAACATCAAAATAAGAATTAAAGTTTCCATATAAAGCTGCTTGTTGATGTGGATTCTCACCATAACGTAATTCTTTTCCTTTAATTAAATTTATACTGAAATGGTTAGTCGGGTGTGAGAATTTTTCTTCTAAAAACTTAGAAATATAAGTATCGTAATATGCAGTATGGTTAAAAGCTTCAACTGCTAAATTCTTTCTTGTTTCGATGTTTATATTACCCTTTTTAAGTTCATCAATCAAACCGGAATATTGGGAGGGATCTGTTAAAACAGTAACATATTTATAATTTTTAGCAGCCGCTCTAATTAAAGTCGGTCCACCGATATCTATATTCTCGATAATAGTATCCAAATCTGAATTAGGATTTTCAGCAGTTTTAACAAATGGATATAAATTAACACAGACAATATCTATTGCCGAAATATCATTCTGTTCGGCTTCCTTTTTATCAGTTTCATTATCTCTCCGGAATAGAATTCCACCCAGTATTTTGGGGTGAAGCGTTTTAACTCTTCCGTCAAAAATTTCCGGGAAACCTGTAAAATTGCTAACTTCAGTCACATTTATTCCTTTGGATGATAAAAGTTTTGCGGTATTTCCGGTGGCAATTATTTTGTATTTAAGATCTATTAATGATTGTGCAAATTCGACTATGTTTGATTTATCCGATACGCTTAATACGGCTAATTTATTCAATTCAAATAACTTCCATTAATTTTTTATTAATAAACTTAAACATATTTAGGAAAAAAGATAAGATTTTATTCAACAAACATAAGGAAGAAAAGATAAAAATCTAAATGATTTTTACACAATTCGTATGCCAGTATTATTTTTCTACCGTAACTCTTTCATTAATAACTTTTACTTTTCCGCTGACAATGTTAAAAATAACATAGGGTAAAATCTTATGTTCTATTTTTAATACTTTTTCAGCTATTTCTTCAGGAGATTTTACGTCAGAAATATCCACACATTGCTGAGCAATTATTTTTCCTGTATCGTAAGTTTCGTCAACGAAATGTACAGTTGCGCCTGATACTTTCGCAGAGGAATTAAAAACTGCTTTATGAACATTTATTCCATACATCCCCTTTCCTCCGAAAGACGGAAGCAGCGCAGGATGTATATTAATAATCTTCCACTTATAATTTTTAATTACTTCGTTAGGAATTAATTTTAAGAAACCGGCGAGGACAATAAATTCTATTTCTAATTGTTTTAATTTTTCTGCCAAGTCATTATAAGCAAGGCAACCTTCTTTATTACCAAGGCTATAAGTTGTTATTGAAAAGTTTTTAGCTATATTAAAAGCAGCACAGTCAATTTTATCGCTAAAAACTGCTTTAACTTCAGCAACATTTTTTAATTCGGGTGAATTTAATATAGCCTGAAGATTAGAACCTCTACCGGAGACAAAGACTGCTATTTTCAATTGTAAATTTTTACTTAATAAATTATTTAAATATAAAAACTAAATTAAAATTATATCTAATGATCGAATCATTTTAATTTAATGGCATATATCAAATTTCTTAATTTATTCTGATAATCATAATCTTCATAACTTCCAGCTTCATTTATAAAGTTTTTGAATGCAACAGTATTATCCATTTTTTTATAAGCTCTTGCGATATAATATACAGCAAATGGTTTAATCCATTTTTCTTCTTCTGCATTTATACTTTGAGCAGCAAAACCCATCTTTAAAGATTCATCATAATTGTTCAATCCAAAAGCAGCTGAGCTTAAATATAAATAAACTTCTGCCTTTAAATCATCATCTTTGATAACAGGGATTAATTTATATAAATCATTGTAAGCAGATTGAAATCTACCTGCATCAATTTTATTTGCAGCTTTTATAACTTTAACTTCATTGCTGTCCAGATCTCTATTTAAATAAATCTCTCCTTTTCTCTTAGCATAAATATCATCGTCGAGATCCGTATTTCCGTTTTGGGATTGTTCAAAATATTTTTTAGCAGATACAGTATCGCCGGAAATTTCATAACATATTCCAAGACGATATGCTGCGATACCGGTATAATCGTTATCCCGTGTTCGTGTTAGAAAATTTTGATAAAAATCTATTGCAGAATTAAAATCATTTTTCTTATATAAAATATCCCCCAGTAAAAAATTTGATAGAGAAATTAATTGAATAAACTTAGAAGTATCCACAGTAACAATTTTTTCCAATACTCTCTGTGCTTGATCAAGATGATGTCTTTTAATTTCCAAACTAGCATACGAATAATTAAATATAAGATTGTTCGGATACCTTTGAATGAGACTTTTCAAATAAAGCGAAGCAGAATCATAATTAAATAAAACTTCAGCTAAAATTTGCGAAAGATAATATTGTGCGTCAATCTTGGAAAAATATCCGTTTTTTGCACATTTGCTTATATATTTAATTCCTTCCGATTTATCCCCGTCAATACCTGCCAAGCTTAAAGCCCATTTAAATGCGGAAGGAATCTGTCCTACGGCAAAATTATAAAGTCCCAGGCCAAGGTAAGCATCATAATATGTGGAATCAATTTCCAGAACCCTATTTAAGTATGATTCGGATTTTTTGGTTGCCCAGGCAGCATCTAAGTAGTGCCCGGCTTTAGAGAAAACAATAGCCCGGAAAGTATAATCTGTACCAATGATATACAATAAATCTTTATTTTCAGGTTCTTTCTCTAGAAGCTTGTTCCCCTTTTCAATAGTTAAATCGGAATAGTGCAGAAAATTATCATACTCGCTATCTTCTTTACTGCTTAAATAATACCACAAATAAATGCTTGCTTCGAAATGATATCCTCTGGGATCTCCGGGAAATTGATTTTCTATCTTTGTAAAAATCTGTTCGGCTTCATCCCATTTGAAATTATATGATTTATCCAGTCCTTTGACAACCAAGTCTTCAATTCCTTTATCGGTTGGGGATGATGAAAAGATTTTAGGCGTAATAACAAGATATAAAAAAAGAAATGATGATATAATGACTTTAAATCTAAAGACATTGAAGAAAGAATTAAACATTTAATAAAGATGCCTTTTTTTCTTCTGAATATTTTAAAGCTGCCTCAACAAAACTTCGAAACAAAGGATGTGCTTTAGTTGCGCGTGATTTAAGTTCAGGGTGAAATTGACAGCCGAGGAACCATGGATGATCAGGAATTTCAATAATTTCAACTAGTTCCCTATCCGGTGATAAGCCGCTAAAAACCATTCCGTTTTCAGACAGAATTTTTCTAAACTTGTTGTTTACTTCAAACCTGTGCCTATGCCGCTCTGAAATATAATCTGATTTATATGCCTTATGAGCATTTGTACCTGGTTCAATTACACAAGGGTAAGCGCCAAGCCGCATTGTAGCACCCATATTTTTTATATTTTTCTGATCAGGCATCCAATCAATTACATTGTATCTATTCTTTTTAAACTCAGAACTATTTGCTTTATTCATACCGCAAACATTCCTCGAAAATTCAATAACTGCACATTGAAGTCCAAGACATATCCCAAAATAAGGAATATTATTTTCCCTTGCATATTGAACCGCTTTTAGTTTTCCTTCAATCCCCCTTTCGCCGAAGCCTCCGGGGACAAGAATTCCGCTGACACCATCAAGAATTTTAGCAACATCATTCATTTCACAATCTTCGGCATTAACAGCTCTAACAATTACCTTTGCATCATTTTCCGCACCTGCATGAATAAAAGATTCCCAAATACTTTTATATGCATCTACATGTTCAATATATTTTCCGATAACAGCAATTTCTACAGTTTTTGCGGGATTTTTAACCTTAACAATAAAATTTTCCCAATCATCCAACTTAATTTTTTTATCGTTTAAGTGTAGCCGATTAATTACCAGAAGATCCAATTTTTCTTTAAATAGGACTAGAGGTACTTCATAAATTGAAGAGCAATCATAAGCAGAAATAACAGCTTTGGAATCAACATTACAAAAGAGCGCTATTTTATCCCTTATATCTTTAGATAATTTATTTTCAGAACGGCAAATCAAAATATCAGGTTGAATCCCAAGTTCCAGAAGATTCTTTACACTATGTTGAGTTGGTTTAGTTTTAACTTCGTGAGCTGCAGGAATATACGGTACAAGAGTTACATGAATACTTAGAGTATTCTTTCTTCCAAATGAAAGCATCAACTGGCGTATTGCTTCAATAAAAGGGAGAGACTCAATATCACCAACTGTACCCCCTATTTCCGTAATAATAATATCATACTCTCCAAGTTCACTTAACTTTGTAAGACGGTATTTAATTTCATCGGTAATATGAGGAATAACTTGAACTGTTGCTCCTAAGTAATCTCCACGTCTTTCTTTAGTAATAACTTCGTTATAAACTTGACCTGTAGTAGTGTTATTAGCTTTTGTCATGTTAACATCGAGAAACCGTTCATAATGACCGAGATCGAGGTCAGTTTCAGCCCCGTCATCAGTTACATAGACTTCACCATGCTGGAACGGGCTCATTGTTCCAGGATCGACATTAATGTAAGGATCAAACTTTTGAATTGTAACTTTATATCCCCGTTGTTTGAGAAGAAGACCAAGAGAAGAGGCAGTGATTCCCTTTCCTAAAGATGAAACAACACCACCTGTAACAAATATAAACTTTACTTTTCTTCCCGAAGCCATTTAAATTTTTTTTGCCCTCAAATATAGAATAACTTATTACGAGTGTCAATTTTAATTGATATGAAAAATAAAAGAAGATATTATTTTTTATAAAATTTTTGGATCCGGACAGAAATAAGTGTAAAAGAGAAATAAATAATAAGTTTTTTTATATATAAATTCTTTACTTCTATTATTTAATCATACTTCCTAATTTTTAAAATAGATTCATTTACTATTTATAAGCTCCTTTATATCTTCAGTAGTAACTGATTTTGGTCTGATCAAAGGTTTCAACAACGCCCTGTTTAATACAGCTTGTGCAGTTAAACCTAAGCTTCTTGAAACAGCAAACATTACGGTATAATAAGAAAATTCCTTTAAGCCATAATGGTATAATAAAGAACCGGTAGCAGCATCGACATTAGGCCATGGATTTTTTACTTTATCAAGTTTTTTTAATTCAACCGGAACTACTTCAAATAATCTTGAAACAGTCAAAAAAACCGGGTCCTCCGGAAAATGCTTTTTCCCGAAATTTAGAAATGCTTCAAACCTCGGATCTGTAACCCGCAGAACTGCATGACCATATCCCGGTATAACCTTACCGGAATTTAATGTTTCGCGAACAAAATTCTTTAATTGGTCTTCCGAAGGAGTACCGCCATATTTATTCATTAATTCAAGTATCCATTTTAAACTTTCCTGGTTTGC
Organism: uncultured Ignavibacteriaceae bacterium; assembly: GCA_964448105.1. GTDB lineage: Bacteria > Bacteroidota > Ignavibacteria > Ignavibacteriales > Ignavibacteriaceae > CAVQBP01. The sequence goes on along the minus strand of CAYUVK010000112.1, from coordinate 2,802 downwards.
CAAACCATGAAGCGGACCCGCCAAGCCGTTAAATCCTCCAGATATGGAGTAATAAAGGTCTGACAATGCAGAATTTATTGTTTGTGTTGCTAATGCACTAACATTACCCCCTTCATGATCACAATGAGCTACAAGATAAAGTTTCATAAGATCATAAAAATCTTCTGTTTCAAATTCCTTCCCGAGCATATGAACATAATCACCGCTTAAATCGGATTCCGGTTCGGCAGAAATTATTTCTCCTTTATTAAATCTCATTCTATAAAGACCTGCAGCAATTGCAGGAAGCTTTGCTATAATATTTATAGCATCTTCCAAAGTAGGTTTCCAATAATCTTCTTTTCTAATTCCTGCATCATATTCTTTCTGAAAAACAGATTCTTTCTGCAGTATAAGTATTGCAGTATTAAACATCGTCATCGGATGAGAATCTTTCGGCATATGTTTCAGGACATCCCAAACATAGTCAGGAACTTTTTTCCTGCTTTTAATTTCAGATGAAAAACCGGATAGCTCATCTTTTGTCGGTAATTCGCCGGTAAGGAGTAAAAAATAAATTTCTTCGGGAGTGTTATCAATTAATTTTTTTAGATGTATTCCTCTAATAATTAAACCTTCATCCTGGGGTACTCTTGAAGTATCGCAAATTAAAGCTCTAACTCCGCGCATTCCTCCAAATGCCTGGCTAACAGTAACAGAAGATAATTCTTTATTTCCTGCTTTCTCCATAATTAATTTTTCTTCTTTACGCCACTCATCAATCTTTTTGCTTAGTTTATTCCGAATATCCGACATTTAAAGCGTTCTCCTTTTATATAATTTTTTATTCAATTGATTGATAAAATTACTTTTTTTCCTACAAGAATATAATGATACAAATTTACTGAAAAAATAATTACAATAAATTTAACAGGGTTCTTTGTTAAATATTTTTTTAAAACAGGGGTTGTTTTAAGTTCAAGAGATTTTGGTTTGAACAGTCCTTCAATTTTTAAATTTTGAAATAATGAATAAAACCATTCTTTTATGCTGATTGTCGAATATTAATATTATATAAAAATTATTAGGGTTATTTTAATAGTAATAAAATATTAAATTTGGCATGAATTAAAAGGATTTTTCTATTGTTAAAGAATAATTTGCTTTTTGACGTTCTATTTGTATTTTTTTTGATTTTTGTTATTGATGTTCAAACATGTATGCCTAATTCCAATTTTGTCGAGAAAATTCCATCCCAGGATTCAACTTCAAGCCTGGCATTTAAAAAAAATCAGCCCGAAAAAAGGGTTACATTTTTTTATCAGCCTGATCTTTCATATCAATTATGGAAACAATTTAATTTAATCCGGGAAGCAAATTCGGGTGATCCTTTAGCAATGCACGAGCTGGGAATCAGGTATCTGTTAGGGGATGGTGTCCCGGCTGATACAATACTTGGAGCATACTGGATACAAAAAGCGGTTGAAAAAAAACTAACTGCTGCAGAGTTTAATTACGGTATTTTATTAATGAACGGTTGGGGAGTTAAATGGGATCCTTTTGATGCATATGATTATTTTATGAAAGCTGCAAAAGATAATATGCCGCAAGCCGAATACATTATCGGAATATTCCATACCGATAACTTGGTTGTAAAACGGGATTGGGCAACGGCTTATAGGTGGGTTAAGAAAGCATCCGATGCAGGTTATGAACCGGCCAAAAAGACACTAAAAGAATTAAAAGAAAAAGTTCCGGTATCTTTGCTTGATACAGCAGATATGAAAAACTCCAATAAAAAAAATGAAAAAACAGAGAATGGAAATAATTCACTTTCATCTACTTTAGGCTTATCATTTATAGATTTTGAAGCTGCAACCGACACTATTAAAGAAGTATCAAACCAAATGCTTCTAAAAGATCTACTTTTAACAGGAAATAAAAAAATACTGGATACTCTAACTGAATTCGACAATGCATTACCTAAAATTGATTCAACAGATATCCCGGCACTACTGGAGTCTGCAGAATCCGGAAGCCCGGAAGCATTAAATTTTATAGGGAGGTTTTACGAAAAAGGGATTTATTATCCTGAAAATATAATTACTGCATTGTCCTATTATATTAGAGCATTAAGATTAGATTCTCCCAAATCACCATGGCTAATATGGAATTTAATTAAGGATAAAGAGATTGCCGGTGAGCTGCAAAGGTTAATAAAAGAAAAAGATCCCGAAGCAATGTTCGTCTGGTATGGTTTATTTGCATTCGGTTTTAATAACCAGATTGTACAGGAAGATGCAATCCAGCTTTTAAAACAAGCTGCAGAGAGACAATATCTTCCCGCAATAAATGAATTAGGCTTAGTTTATAATACCGGACTCGTTGTAAAGAAAGATCAAGATAAAGCATTTACATTCTGGAAAGAATCGGAAAAGCTGGGAAGTATGGAAGCAAAAATCCGGCTTGCCGCCGCAGAAATCTTCGGTTACCTGAAAACCAACGAATTAAATTCTGCAATTGAAACTTTAATAAAGGGAGATAGTCTTGGCTCAATTCTTTCACAAGTAACATTGGCGTACTGCTATGAAAAAGGAATAGGATTAAATAAAGATAAAGCCGATGCTGTAAAATATTATAGAACAGCCGCTCAAAGAGGGAACAGCTTTGCATACGAAGAACTGAAAAGAATGTATAATGATATTCGACCCGATAAAGAAGAATTTAAAATTAATTAACTGGAACTGTATAAGCAACCTTTCAAATTTTTTACTGTTTTATAATTATACTTATGGCTTTAGATGGTGAATAGATGTCCAAGAT
>CAYUVK010000111.1:0-17058 GCA_964448105.1 uncultured Ignavibacteriaceae bacterium | reverse complement strand
AATATGTAAAGTTACACAAAAATCTTAATCTTACTCTTAATCCTAATCTTAATCTACTTAAAGTAAAAGTAGGATTTTCGCCATAGGTAGGATCGACTTTAGCCGAACGATTAAAAAACCTCATTTTAATAAACAAATTCATAATTTCAGTAATAAAATAAAAGCGATACCATAAATTAATGATATCGCCTGATAAATAATAAAGTGAGAAAATATTTATAAGTAACTAAAAATTATATGTTATTTTTACTGTTGGAACCAATAGTGCTCTATCACCAAGATTAATTGATTCCACCCTTGTTTTAACAGCCAGATCTTTGTTGAACCTGATAGCACTCCAGGCAGCGTCCAAAAGACTTAAAAAGTGATTTATATAGATTCCAATTACAGCAGTTTCAGCAATATTATAATAATCATTCGCTTTCCCACGCATACCGGAATAGAAAAGCATTTGCTGAGGCACGTTGTGGGTATCATTATCATTTGGATCAAATTGCACCCAACCGGGACTGTATTGATGATATTTACCTATTAATTCATAATATTGTTGTTCTCCGTGAGGATATAATTGATGAGTAAAACCAATCTGACTATTTTGACTGGCTAAACTTTCATAATAATTCAATTCCTTAAAATCGACTTGTTTCCATGGGGGTAAATTCGGATCACTGCTAATAATGATATCACTATAAGTTAGATTGTCAGGCAATCCCAGCTGCCCCTTATTATCAACCATCCATTGGGCGTATTTAACAACACTCCAATTTTTATCTGCATAATTTTGAAAATCGTTTGTCTTATTGTCTCCCTTTTTATTATAAATAATTGCGGTAGTTACAACTGCAGCTTCCACAGCCAAAAATATTCCGGCTTTCAAATAGCTTTCCGAATAAAATTCACCGGATCCGGGAAGAACCAAAGAAAATAAACCGGCTAATAATGGAGATTTCTTCCCGCTTTCAGAAACTTCATGTTGAAACTGTGCAGCCGAAAAAGCCGGGGTTGGGTTAATGATATTATTTTGACTGAATAAATACCTGGAATCAATTTGTAAATTCCCTGATAGAGCTACTTTTTCTGATTGAGCTTTAATAGGGATAACAAAGATGAGTATTAAAATTAAGCCGGAAAATTTTTTCATTTTAAATTCCTAAAAATTTATTGAACTTTTTAATTATCAATTTGTTTAATTGTTATTAGAATTAATAAAAAAGCAATTTAACAATTAAATAATTTAACAATACTTCTAAATATCAAAACCGAATAAAATTCCTCCATAAAACCGCCATTCTTTCCCATATGTAATATTCTCATTATTTACTATACGCGTAAATTTATCAAAGCCATAAGAAGCATTAAAGAACACACTTGTCGGGAAAAGATAATATGAATTTAATTGTAAACGGATTTCTGCCCCGGCTCCTTTTTTAAATTTATTTAAGCCCGGCATTTTTCCATTCCATGCATTTCCCAAGTCTCCATAAACAGAGAAGAAAATTTTATCAAGATAAAGATGGCCGGCTCGTGCATCAATATTTCTAAATAACGGAAACCGGTAAGTAAGATTTAACCAACCAATCCTATTTCCCGAAATTGCATAGAAGGGATAAGCTTTCATTCCTATTAAACCGCCGAGATAGAAGTCAAAGAAATCCGGTACAGTCGGACCCAAAATTGAGCCTGCTCTTAATTGAGCTGTCAAAGTATGTTCATGCCATAAAGGAAGATGAAATTTTGAATTTAATTCAAGACGGTGAAAATTAAAATTGTTATAGTCGGGTTTTAAAAAACCTGCATCGGCGCTATATTTCCCTTCATTATTATATCTATTCATTTCGTAATTGTATTGAAGAGAAAACTCCGTACCGATAGGATTAATATCCGCATCCTTATAAGGAAGCAAAGCTTCAAATGAATATTTCATTTGTAAGTTATTTCCTATTAAATAAGTATCGTTGAATGTCGGATTCAGCTGAGGCCTTCCATCGGAAGTATAGTATATAAAATCACCGATAGTTGCAGTATACCTGCTAAAAATATATCTAAATTCAAGATCACTTCCTCTCGTAAATATTCTTTGTTCAGCTGCCAAATCAACTTCAAAAAGGTTATAGCTTACTTCGGTTGGAATTTTAACATCATACTGGACTTGATTATCAATTGTATCAGCACCAAACAGTACGCTGGAATTTGTCTTACGGGTTATATTATAAAGTTCAAGAGATAGTTCCGGTCTAATACCAATATCAAAAAGAAGCGGTAATTTATTCCTGTAATCAAACGTTAAAAATAAATCTCGTTCAAGTCTTGAATTTATAGCAGCACCGGCAAAAATAGAATAGCGATCCAGCATATCGCTTGAAGTAACGAATACACCAGGTTTTATCCTTTGAAAGAATCCATTTGCAGTGTTATAATTATCAAAACGAATTAATGGATAAAATGTAAGTTTCGAAAAAACTCCTTTATATTTTTCTTCTTTGTAATCGGGTGTTTCGTAATCATTATAATTTTTTAATCTATCAAGATTAAATTTCACCAGATCACCTTTTGGTTTATCATGATTTAGCGGAGGATCATTTGTCCATACATAATCATAACCTGCTTTAACTTGTTCTTCTTTTTCCGGTTTGATCTCAAAAATCTTAAATCCTTTTGATGTATAGCCGGTATATAGAATGTCGCCGTTGCTAGAAATATCCGGCATAAAGGCACCGCCGATTACATTAGTAAGCTGTTTATTTTCTCCTGTTTTAAGATTTAATGAATAGATATTAAAAATCCCTGTTCTATCGGAAGAATAAATCAAGTTACCGTTTTTATCAAAAACCGGATTTCTGTCGTCACTTTTTAAAGAGACTATTTTTTGATAATCAGTGCTATCAACATTTATTCTTGCAATATCTCTCCCTTCCTGGTAAGAATAATCGAAGACAATAAATTTATCATCATTTGAAAATTTAGGATTATATACCTGCTCCCCGTTTTCAAAAGTTGTTAAACGTTTATAGTTTTTTCCATTAATATCTACCATACCCAAATTTGTTGTTCCGTCTCGTTCAAATAAGAAAACAATTTTAGACCCGTCATGTGAAACAGCCGGCTGATTTGCTCTTAAATCGTAGGTCAGCCTTGTTTCTTCATCTTTATCGATATCATAACAATAAAGATCATGCACATTATACCAATTGGGATTATCTTCCGAAAGTTTGGAATAAATTATTTTATTTGTCCCGGGGATCCATCCAACCGTCGAACGAACATTTGAAACCAGGAGCTTTTCTTTTTTAGTTGAAAAATCGTAAAGATATATTGCTGATAATCCGAAATAATCCGAATTCTTATTTGATACATAAATAAATTTTGAACCGTCTGCAGAGAAAACAGGATAAAAATTCCCAAAACCCTCGGAAATTATTTTATCTCCTTCCACTAAATTCGATAAAACTTTTGCAGATCTTTTCTTATAATCCTGGGTGATATAATCTTTCCACTCATTATAAATCTCATCGCCGTCTTTTCCCAAAACATCTTCAAATGCAGCATCAATTGTAAAGTGCGTAAGTTTACCTAAAGACCTTGTTATTTTCTCAAGCTTATCTTCACCGTATTCTTGAGATATATACCTGGTTAAAGCAAAGCCCTGGTTATAAACAGATTCATTACCAAGACTTGTTTTGCCGAAAACCCCCATTTCATTCCAGGTAAGCAGGTCTCCGTCCAATGCATATGATCGAAGAACCATATCGCGGTGAGTATCCCAGTTATCATAATTAAATTCTTTACGCATATATTGAGCAGTACCTTCGGCAAACCACGCAGGCATATTTATAGTCGCAAGAGGATAAGAAGCAATAATATTCGGAAATCCGTAGAGCACATCAGGTCTTCTCTCATCTTCATAAGATAAAACCTGTAGGAAGACTGCAGGTACCGTTCTTGTAAGTTTCATGGCAGATTGTATCTGCACCATATGTGTAAATTCATGAGAGATCACATTTCTCAACCAGTTATGAGTACCTCTCAAATCAAAATCAAGTGCACTTGTCCATATTTCAATTTTATTATCAAAGAAATAAGTTGCGCCGTTCGAATAATCATCAAGATCTTTAATTACAAAATGAACAGTTTCAGGTTCATAATCATATAAAGAAGTAATCGGTCCCCAGACTTCATCGGCAATTTTACATACAACTTTTGCGGTTCGTTCTGCGCCGGCATGATAATGAACCTGTACATGCTTCCCTTTAATTGTATACCATTGAAGCTCAGGATGAAACTCGGTAAATTGAGCAAAAGCTTTAAAACTAAATAAAGTAAAAACCAAAACTGCTAAAAGGGATAAACGCATAAGAATCAAATTCCACAAAAATTATTCATTGAAAAAATTTAACATAAAAATAAAAGATATGATCAATAACTGCCGTACAGCAGTCGGTTTAAAGGGACTTAATGACATCCTCCGATTCACTATTTAAATTTAAAAATTGTAAAAGAAGGATCATCCAGCTCCTATTTTATGATGGCAATTTTAATAATATTTGTTTCGGTTTTACCGCTGCTCCCGGTTGCTTCAATTCTAGCGAGATAAACCCCGCTTTGAATATCATTCACTTTCCAGATTGTTTCATTATCCAACCCGCCTTTTGCATTATCATTTAATTCGGCAACATAGTCGCCGGCCAGATCAAAAATCTTAATATTTATTTTGGAATCTTCCGATACGTAATAATGAATTGCAGTTTGATTATCATATACAGGATTGGGGTAATTATATGCCCTGTCTTTCGGGAAGAACTCATTAATTCTTGAAACGTCTTGAGCTGATTTTAAAAATGAATTATTGAAATTATTTCCGTTTTCTTCGCTCCAAAAAATATTCCCTTCGGCAGCACCAATAACCCATGCGGATAAATTATTCTTTTCATTTATGGCAGCCATTGAAATTTTGTCGTTATTTTCAAATAACAATGGTGTTGAACTTAATATTGCACCTATAGAAATTGGGAAACCATCAACAACTTTACCGGTTTCACCATCAATAGCATAAATTCTTCCGTCATTTGTTTCTGCTATAATCTCGGAATTTTTGCTTCCATAAAAATCTGCTGTTAGAGGGATTCCTTTAAAACCGATCCCAAGAGGGTCTGCAAATGGAAAATTATCTGCATCTACTCCATTTAAATTTTTAGCATCAATTTTATTCCCATCGGTTATGATGACGTAATTTTCACCATCCTGTTTCAGATCTGCCAAAGAAAATGCAATGCTGTCCTGGTAAGGAAAACGTGCAACTTCGTTTCCTTTAGAAATTAAATAAATAGTATTGCTTAAATTTATTATTGATATATAGTTTCCATCTTTATCCAGAGTTAATGCCAAATTTTGAACATTATTGTCAGGACTTGAATTAAACTGGAAAGAGTTCCCGTCTTTATCTATCAATTGAGAATTAGTTATAAATGAATAATAATTATTATCAGCTGCAATTTCTTTTATAGGTTCAGAGGATACATTGGTTGTTGATATCAATTGCGGATTATCTTGAAATGAACCGATGGAATATTCTTTGATATTTCCATTAGTAGTACCTATCAAAATTTTCGAATTGTCTGAAATAATAGGAGGTGAAGTTATTTCTTCACCAACATCTACAGTATCTGCCTTAATTGTGGAATTATCATTTAAATAGAGATTTAAGGTGGAATTAAAAGCACCTATTAGATAATTAATATTGTTTATTGAAACAGATGCAGCCTTGAATTTAGAAAAATTGTTAACTGAATCTGTCTTAATTCCATTATTATTGATTATATATAAATTGGAACCGTTGACGAGGGCAAATTGATTATTTGAATAATTAGTTAATTCATTTTCAGCTGATGGAAGACTTAGATTCTGAGAAAATATCGTAGCAACAATTGAATCACTATAGCTAATTTTAAAACTCATCTTATTAGCATAATCGGTAAAATCTGAAATAGTGATTAAGCTATAAGCTCCTGAATTTGTCGTGCTGCTTGGCCGTGTATCTTTTCCAAATTTATTTTGATAAAACTTGGATGGGTTTGATGAATACCAAAAATCTTCAGGGGCGCCTTCGCCAACAACAACATCTCCGAATATATCTGTATATTCCTGTCCGATATCCTGAATTCCGTCGGCTTCAACAACCCCGACACCTCTATGCTGAATATCGGTATTAATTTTATTTTCGGCAATTTTAGAGTTAATTATATTATCATCAATATGCCAAATTACTACTCCATTCCCCGGGACGGCCCAATCAAATTCATCGACATCTATAACCACACCTTGAAGAGAATCCGTTTGGAAACTATAAAAACCGGTTGTATCCTTTTCAAATACTTTTGTAAAAGTATTGCCGCCTAGAACATATTTTATTCTTGCTCCGTCTTTGTGTGCATCCCTGATTCTATTCTCAAGAAGATAATATTCTGTTGAATTTATCGGAACTTTTAAAATTGTCGTATTGTTACCTGTGGCAGCTAAATTTGTGACTAAATTTATATTATAATTTCCAGGTTTTACGGTAACCGGTTCTGCCCATCCCAAAAATATTTTCTCCCAGGCAGATGGTTCCGGGGGAAATAAACCGTTATAAGCAAAAATAGCCTGCCCATCCATCAAGCCGAATCGGCCAATTGCACTTTTTCCAGTTTCAGTATCAAAAAGATCCGGAAGACCCAGGTAGCTTGCAATGCTTGATACTATTAATCCGTTGATGGAAATTTCAATTAATGAAACGCCTGTTAAAGTTGATAACTCCCTGCTTTCAGTTTCAGGAATTATCATGCTGTTTGTAATATTAAACGTACCGTTGGAAACAGGAAAACCCGGAAAGGTTTGTCCATATATTTCTTTCAACGCTTTCGTACTTAAATAAATAGAAGGAAGATCCCTTTCATCACCCACACTGCCTGGAAGCGAGATGTCTCTTCCAACCCCCGCATGAAAGATCAGGAAAATATCATAATCCTTGAAATCGAAATCTGGGTAAACCTGTGCAGCTTTTGACCAAACTTCCTGGGAAAAATCTGCTAATGCTGTAAAATCGGTGGAATTACTTGGAGGTGAATAATTCCTCATCGTTTTGGAGACAGTTAAAGTATCAGGTAAAACATAATAAGCGATATTTTGTTTTCCATTTGAAACTTTAGCAAAGTAATTTTTTGCAAATTGAAGGTGCGCTTCAAAATATGATTTATTATGAGGTAAAGGATCAAGGATTGATAATCCGTAATCTTGTGTATAAATCGATCCGAATTTCCCGTTCCCGAAAGTTGCGTCATCTCTATCTTCCTGAAAATTAACCATTACCGCCAGAATCTTTAAAGTATCTTTACCGGCAGATAATCTTTGAGAATCTGGATATGGATTTAGCTTACCAATAAAGTTTTGGGCAGATAAACTGCCCAAATTTATTATAAATATGAAAAAAAGAAATATTTTTGACATTTAAAATTAAATTCCTCGAGGTATCCCCATTGATTTTTGAGGAACGCCCCCCCATCCAATTATTACAGAAAATCTTAATGTATTTGAAAGCGGATGGTTATCACCCCCCTTAAACACATCTGTAGAAATATAACTAAAATCAAATCCGTAAATATCATACCTAATACCGGCACCAAAGGTAATAAATTTCCTATTTCCAAAAGCAGGATCTTCGTAGAAGAATCCTGTTCTTAGTGCAAATAAGAAGTCACCGGGAGTACCATACCAGTATTCAAGTCCCATAGAAGTAACAAAAGATCTTAATACTTCACTAAACGGTTTGTCTGTCCATGACGTAAAAATAGCTTGATAAAATTCTTTGGATGTAGAAGTATAAATTCCTTTAGAGCTATCAACCGGTGTTTTATCAATAAGCAGCCTGCTAAAATCTAATGTATACATTAAGGAATTATAGTCATCGCCCATTAGCTGATATGCAAAACCCAGCCTAATTTGAGTAGGGATAGGATCTGCTTGTGCCCTATCAATATATGAGATCTTAGGACCTAAGTTACTTAAATTAGCGCCGATACTTATTTTACCACCAATATCTTCATCAATTAAAGGAAGTACAAAAGTTGCAGGTCTCCACATGCCGGCAACATCAAAACTGACTGAAGTCGCCGTGCCTCTACCTTGTTCTTCACCGGTAGGCTGATCGGATAATTTACTGTAAATTAACCGGAAATTAAAACCTAAGCCCCAATCCGGAGATAATTTTGTTGCATAACCAACTGTAAAAGCTGCATCAAAAGAGTGGAAAGTTCCAAGCGGATCAGGATTATCCGGTCCTGTCCGTACAAACTCCCCATAATTCATATAAGTAATACTTGAAGTTATGCTTCCCTTTAGATCATCAATATATTGTCTAAAAGTAAGATAATCGTAAAAAAGATCGAGATTAAATTGAGGAAGCCAGTTACTGTGAGTAATACTTATTTCAGTTCCTGAAAGGAAAGCAATACCCGCAGGATTCCAATATATTGCAGCGGAATTATCTGCCAATCCGCCGCCGGATTCACCGACTCCCCCGGCTCTTGAATCAGGATTCAATTCTAGAAATGGCACAGCAGCTTCACCCTGGGCATATGCAACTTGATAAGCTACCGTACACATCATGCTGACCAACATTAGCCTAATAATGATTTTCATTTTTATGTACCTCCAATAATGATTTATTTCATCTTAAATAAAATCAGGATATATAATATACAAAATAACCTTTATGTTCTTAAGAATTCAATGGTAAAAATATTTATCTAATAACAGCAAGCTTTCCTATTATATTGGTATTATATTTACCGTCAGTTGTCTTCACTATCAACTTATAAAAATATGTTCCGTTGGCTATTACATTCCCATCCTGGTCTCTTCCATCCCAGGGAACCATTACATATTTATCACCAATATTATTTTGCTCAATTTCTTTTATAAGCCTTCCGGCAATGGTGTATATCTTTATTTTTAAATCAAGTAACGAATTTAAATTCTGCTGGAATGTAAATGTTGTATTTCTTGAAAACGGATTTGGATAATTATATACGTCACTTAATACCAAATTATCTCCGCTAACAACTGTAAAATATGCAGTCTTAGATGAAAAATTATTAAATACATCCCATGCTTTTACTTCTATTTTATATTCCCCGGTTGCAATATCATTAAAAGTATAATTTATCTTACCGGATTTTCCTCCCGAATTTAAATCACCTGTAAAATCGTTAGTGAAATCTATCGGGTTGTTTATGTTATCGTTTAAAATACCTTCAAGATCATGACCGACCCCTGTCCCGGTGGAATTAATACCTGTTTCATCGGATAACTTAACAATTAACTTTGAATCGGGATTAATCAAATATGAGGTACTTGGAGAAGCTACATCAAAATAAATTTCAACATCAGGTCCCTTGCCGTCATTTACAACACTTGAGTCGGTTCCGCCAATTGTAATATTGTTTGTATATCCTAAACCATCTGCTGTTTTATTTTCATTAAAGAAATATACAATAATCTTTCCATTTTCATCCTGATATGAAATATCTTTTGGAACAATGAAATTAGAAATAAAACGCCCGTTAGTTACAGATACGCTGCCTCTAAATATTGTTCCCCCCTGTAAAGTTACTGCATAGCCACTTAGCTGTTCTAAAGGAACTTTTCTTTCGGAATCATAAACTGTTATTATTCCCTCGCCGTTAAAATCATTCCAAACTGTATTATCCGGTTTTTCAATAAAGCCTTCAATCCTGGTATTGCTTAAAGCTTTTATTTGAATTGCAGCAACCTGGGCTGTGCCGGAACCGGTATTATTTTTTAAAGAAGCAAAACCCTGACCATTTATTGAATCTATTTCAGATTTATATTGAGGAATTAATAACTGCAAAGCAGGATCTGCAAATAGTGTAAACTTGCGATCATTATCTGCATAATGTATATCTTTTGAAAACATATATGCTTTACCGATAGAGATTGGTAAGTTTAATGAATCACGTTTAGAATTTAGAAGATAATCATAAAATGTTTTGCTTAATGCGGCATTTGCATCCGAATAAACAGGTCTTGTAGCTGAAAAAACACCGATTGCACCACTATTTTGTTTTGATAATAATAGTTCAGCCCCGCTTTGATAAGAAGTTTTATCATACTCGCCATAACCGCATGAAGCTACAGTTAGAAAAAAATAGTCTTTATTGTGAAGCCTCGGAATAGAACTGCTGTTTTCAAATACACTTTCATGAGCCCAGACATGATAATTTCCGTGTCCTACATAATGCAACAGCAATGTCCCTTGATTTATAGCTGCAATTATTGCCTCATTAACTTGCGGCTTGGTTCTGCCGACTCCTGTAATAACTGTCGGGTAAGCAGCAAGATATATTTTATTTATGCTAAATGAAGCTGGAATTACGTTATTCGCAAGGTCTTCTGCTTGACCGGTATGGATACTACCGTCATTTACTACTTGACCATTTGCAATTCCTGCAGGACCATCATCGGCTACCATTGTTATTTGATTACGCCAGAGACTTTTATCCTTATTGTTTTCATAATCAATTATCTTATCTACTGCAATTTGTGCATCATCAAGAGTCTGTATTGTTATGCGTCCAATTGCTAAATCTATCTTATAATCATTCCCGTCAACCATTGCATAATAATCATCCATCGGGTATGAGTAGATCTCGTTATATTTTAATATGCCGGTTGGAACAGTTTCGTAGGTGGGAATAAAGTTATTATTATGCTCTTCAATATTTTTATAATCGTATGTACCATCTCCAAATAAAAGGACATATTCGGGTTTTATATTCCAGTTGTCATATGCATATTTGATAAAATTTCTAATCCCGGATACATCAAGGGCGCCGCATGAAAATTCATTATATATTTGATCTACATCTACAACAATAGATGAAAGCTTTTCTCTGGCTTGTGATTCCCTGTAACTTTTCAGACGATTTGCCTGTTCATTAAAAGTTTTATCTGTAATTATAATATATTGAGCCCCATCAGATATCCCATGAAGATTTTGATTTTCTACTGCTACAGGATTTACGGGAGTTTTATATTGATCATTACCGACTGCCAAATATTTCGATACTTTCCCTGAGTTTTCTTTTGATTGGAATTTATATTCTCCACCGCTCAATAATACCGGATTAGATAATATTTTAACATTCGCAAAGTCAGATACATCAAAAACCTGGATATTCGAATTTGAAAATCCCGTAAGATCATATTCAATAATAGAAGAAGTATCTTTGGAGTAAAACTCCAGGTTATCACCAAATGCAGTCAATTCTTTTTGATAGGAGATTTCAAAATAGTCAAGATATGCCGATGTACTCGAAGAGTTAGAAGTAATCTGAAATTTTAAAACACTTCTATTATCTGGAAGATCCCCGGTAAATCTTGCTGTTAAATTATATTCTATTCCATGGGTATAATCATCATTTGCTGAATAACCACTTAAATTTTGTGCTAATATTCTATTAGAGTTTTCGAAAACTTCTAAATAGATATAATCCGATATTGCGTTAACAATTCTAATCGAATAATTTATCGGGATACTTGAAATTCTGCCATCCAATTTATTTGTATAAGTATTTGAAATATTTGTGGATGAGAAGCCATCTCCTAAAAAATACCTTCCGCTGCCGAACAGATTTATTTTATCTACATCCCAATCCGCAAAAGCTTTTGTTGAATTCTGCATGTAAACATTCGATTCATTTAAGCTTGATTTTTCCTGGATCCTTTTTCCTGCAGTCCCCCCGGAAGTAATGAAATAATAATTCTGTTTTGAATATAGATTAAAATTTCTCTTTATTGCTTTTTGAGTTGTATCATAATCCCAAAAATCATTCCCTCTTCCATAAAAAAGTATATAATCACCATCATCAAACTTTCCGTCATCTTCTCCTTTAACATAGATTGCATTCTCCTCTAAGTCTGATGGATACGGCTGATTTATATTTTCCGGCAGCATCTTACCGCCATTGTTATAAATTTTTATTGTCCGCGGGTCGATTGTACCGGCATCTATTCCGAAAGATGACAGCATATCACGAGTAATTTTATACATACCTTCTTCGGGAGCTTCAAATTTTACCCATTTACCTGTTGCAAGAACACTATTTACAACACTTTTTCTCAACCTAACATTGTTACCTGGCTTTGACCAAAACCGGGCTACATTATAATTTATTAAGGCATCTGAAATAAAATTATCGGATGGTACTGTTGATATCTTTGGATTGGAAGAATAGTTAACCTGGAATACTATACTTGTATAAATTTTTATTGAATTTGGAGAATATGATACCGGGGATATAATTATTGTCTGAACCGGGATTCCACGCATAATTCCATAATCACCAAAAGAAACCAGCTGGTTATTGTCCTGGTAATTATAGTAATTGTTATTTATTTCATAAACTAAGTTGTTGAAATCTTTTTCCTTTACCATTCTCGGTTTAGGAGCAAGTTTAAAGTTTATTTCTTTCGATGTATAATTCAAAACTTTAATTGTATTACCATATTCCGACGGGACCCCGATGTTTATTGCTCTTTGAGGTATAGCAGGCGTTCCAAAATCCTCCGGATTTGGAAAAAATCCTTCTTTGAGATTTATTTTAAAATAATCTTGATTATTAATTTTTATATGGATTGTATCTGTAAAACTTGGAGTATATTCAATTACGATAGAATTTCTACTGGAAGATATTATGTTAATTTCGTTTTGTGCAAATGAAGGGATGCAAATAATAAGAAATAAAATTGTAGAGATTTTGCTTTTCATTAATCAGTCTATATAATATTAATTAAGTATTATATGAATTTGGAACTAAAAATTTTCAGAATATTCTTGTAGCAAAAATCTCTAACAAATTCTCCTTTTAATTATGCTTAATTTAGTGAAGTAAAATTAAAATAATCAAGTCTATTATTACTGCAAATTCGAACAAATTTTCAATTATAATTTAATTAATAACAATCATAATGCCAATTCTCTTAAAATATAAAATAGGCTTTCCGCAATTAAATTTCGAAATCTTTTCTTGATATGAAGAATTATTACTAGAAAATATTACAGATGGGATTTATAAATTTTATTACTTATTCCTCTCTATTTTAATTTTTAAAATCTAAATATTATAAAAGAGAACTTTAAGTAATAGAACTCAATGGTAAAATATTTATCTTATTACAGCAATTTTTCCTATTACATTGGTGTTATATTTACCGTCGGTTGTCTTTACTATCAACTTGTAAAAATATGTTCCGTTAGCTATTACATTCCCATCCTGGCCTCCTCCATCCCAGGGAACAGTTACATATTTATTACTCCTTTTAATTATGCTTAATTTAGTGAAATAAAATTTTAATTATCAAGTACATTATCTTTATAGATTCAGGAGAAAAAAATTAAAGGCCAAGTTCCTCCTTATTTTCTCTCATGGCTTTAATACAAAATTCAACATGTTCATCTAAAGGGATTCCTAGCTCTACTGCACCTAATTGGATATCTTCCCTGCTTACATTTCTGGCAAATGCTTTATCCTTTAATTTTTTCTTCACGGATTTTACCTCTACTTCCGTGACAGTCTTATTCGGTCTTACGTAAGTAACAGCTGTAATAAAACCTGCTAATTCATCGCAGGCAAATAAAGTTTTTCTTAATAAATTATTCCTTGGAACGCCGGAATAATCGGCGTGTGAAAGAATAGCTTCTCTAAAATCTTCACTGAATCCTTTTTCTTTTAAAATCTCCGAGCCTTTAAACGGGTGTTCTTCTGCAGTTGGGAATTTTTCATAATCAAAATCATGAAGAAGCGCTACATTTCCCCAATACTCTTCATCCTCATTAAATTTTTTGGCATAGGCTCTTACGCAAGTTTCCACGGCGTAAGCATGCTTAAGCAAACTATCATTCTGTGTATATTCTTTAAGCAATGATAAGCAATAATTTCTATCTCTTGATTTATCTTCCATCTCTAAAATCCTTTTAAAAATATTTCATTGATAATTCAAACATGCATTACATGCAATCATGCATTCATGCATTTATTAGAGTTTGCATGACTGCATGCCTTTGCATGACTGCATGATATTTCAATTAAAACCTACAAGTTATTCATTTGCCGGGTTGAAGCTAGGGCAACTATTTCCCAATATGCATTGAAGGCATTTTGGTTTTCTTGCTATACATATTTTTCTTCCATGAGTAGCAAGCCAGTGAGAAGAGTTTATCCAGTCTTCTTCCGGCAGCAAATCTTTGAGTTTAAATTCAATTTTAACAGGATCGGTAGAATCAATAAATCCCAGCAGGTTTGATAATCTAATTACATGTGTATCTACGGCAATTGCCGGTATTCCGAAAGCATTTCCTGCAACTACCGATGCAGTTTTCCTTCCGACACCGGATAACTTATTCAGTTCATCAAAATCTTTTGGAACTTTACCTTTATGCTTTTCAATTAAATCATTGCAGCAATTCTTTATACTCTTAGCTTTTTGTCTATAAAAACCTGTAGAGAAAATATCCTTCTCCAATTCTTCATTTGAAATCCTTAAAAAATCATTTGGAGTTTTATATTTTTTGAATAAATCCTTTGTAACAATATTTACCCTTTCGTCGGTACATTGTGCTGCAAGTATAGTTGCAATTAAAAGCTGAAAAGAATTAGAAAAGTTCAAAGCACTTTTTACTTTCGGATATTCTTTCTTTAATAAAGCGAATACCTCTTTTGCATGCTTATTTTCTGCCTGGTTAGAACTAGGCTTAGATTTCGACTTCATCTTTATTGAATTTAGGATGTTTAATAAATAATCTTTTAACCGGTTTATTATTTATAATATGACTCTGAATAATTTCTTCAACATCATCTAAAGTAACGCCTCCATACCAGATTTGTTCCGGGTAAACAACAACCGAAGCACCAAATTCGCATGCATCCAAGCACCCGGAAGCATTTGCTCTAACTTCGGATTTAAGTCCTAATTCTTTTATTCGCTGTTTAAATTTTGCTCTTAATTCGACGCTACCTTTATCTGAGCAACAGCCTCTCGGATCATCGGTTGGTCTTTTATTCTCACAAATAAATATATGTTTTTCGTATCTTTTCATAAACTCAATTTTACTTTTTATTGTAAATATAAAAATAAATGATTTTAATAAAATATCGCGTATTTGTGTAATACATTTTAACTATTTATGGGGAAATAATGAAGTATGTAATCATTCAATCATTCAATCATTCATCCATTCAATCAACAATTACTTAGCTATACCCTCCGCTAACTCTACCAGTTTATTTACCGTTCTCCAATTTCTTGTGGTAGCTCCCGTCTTAAGCTTATTTTCAAAAAAGTTGTTGGATAGTTTTGTCATTCCGTAACCATCAGGGCAGTAAACATAAACTTCTTTATTTATAATAATGAACTTATCCGGGGAATAATCATATTTTGCAACCTCTTTCAGCTTAAGTTGTTCGGGAATTTCTTCAAGAAAAGTCACATGTAATTTTTCGATATCTATTCCCGGCATCTTAAGAAACGGATTAATTTTAAGAATGCTTTCCATTTCATTGATTGTTCTAATTATTACAGGTACTGCCAATTTAAATTTTTCACTAATTCCTTTTTCAATTTTCTTTGCAAGATTTTGATTGGAAACATTTTGATTCGAATTAAAAATAATATTTCCGCTCTGAATGTATGTTACTATATCTTTAAATTTTAATTCTTCATACATTTCTTTTAAATCAGGCATTTTAATTTTATTTTTCCCGCCTACATTAATTCCCCTTAAGATTGAAATGTATGTTTCCATTTTGAATATCTTTTAAAAATAAATTTCCTGTTAAATTAACTCAAGTTGACAGTCTAATCGGAAAAACTGTTAAAACAGTTAATTATTGAAGTGCGAGGATTTCATTAACTTTGGGATTAATCCCGAAGTTAATGAGAAAATATTACTATTTATAACCGTTTTAACGGTTTTTTGAATAAGCGGTCAACATAAATAAGTTAAAATATCTTTTTAATTATAAATATTTTATCTAGTTATTTTTATTTCCCACAACATATTTTATAATATCGGCTTTTTCAATAGTGATAAGTCCCCCGCTTTTCGCTTCTTCAAAGATATCGTGAAGTGTAGGTAAAAATTTTTCAACTTTTTCAATTTCATCTACAATTTCTATAACCATCGGCATATCTTCGGAAAGCCTCAAGATTTTGGCAGTATGTATTCTGCTTGTTCCGCCAAACCCCATAACTCCTTTAAAAACTGTTGCTCCCGCCAGGTGAATTTTACGCGCTTCCTGAACAATCCTTTCGTAGACAGGAATATGTCCAATAAGATCTGTCTCCCCGACAAATATTCTTAATAGTTTTGCCTCTCCTTTAATTTCCATTTTAAACTCCGGTTAAAAGTTTAGTTTACCAACCAAAAGGTTGGAAAGTTTATAAGAAATAAATATTGCCAGTAATGTTAAAAATACATTTAAAATCATATTGCTGCCTGCAAGAAAATATTCTCTTTCTTTTAAAAAGTTTATAGTTTCAAAAGAAAAAGTTGAAAAAGTAGTTAGCCCGCCACAAAAACCTGTAGTTAAAAAGAGCCGTAAATCATGGTTAATCAATTTGTTCGAATCAAGATAATAGATAACCAGACCAATAATAAAACTTCCTAAAATATTGACAAACAATGTACCGTATGGGAAAGTGGTTGGTAAAAATTTATAAACAATATCAGAACCCCAATAGCGTAATGCACCGCCGAATCCTGCACCGATAAATACCATAATATAATTTTGCACCTAAAAATCTCCTATTTTTCTTAAAAAATATTTACGAGTAGGAGTTATTAGTCCGGAATGCTAACAAGGACGGTTAAAAGCGAACTCCATCGCAGCGTGTAAAATTAGTTAATGCAATTTTGAAAAACAATTTTATATATAAGTTGAATTATTACAATCACAATTTGTCTCGCAGATTTTATAAATATTGTAAATAGGTTTTTAAATATATATG
>CAYUVK010000110.1:0-17676 GCA_964448105.1 uncultured Ignavibacteriaceae bacterium | reverse complement strand
CCTTCTTTTAATTATTTTCTTTATCTTTTCTCTCGACTTTTCGGAGTGGACTCAAGATTACAAAATTGCAAGATTAATTAATAGATTTAATCTTAAATTATTCAAATAGAATTATAATTTGAAAATTTAATATTCAGACATTTCTTACAACTTCGTTGTAAAAAAGACAAAATATTGATAACTCAATAATGAAAAAATCCGGGAAAGATCGCCCTTTGTAGGGACCCGTGGATTAATTATTCATATTATTTAAGAATTCTTTATTATTTTTTGTCCCTCTAATTTTATCAAGCAAGAAATCCATTGCTTCAACCGGACTAAAATCGCTTAATATTTTTCTTAATATCCAGACTTTTTGGAGATCATCTTCTTTCATCAATAATTCTTCTCTTCTTGTTCCAGATTTATTAACATCAATAGCTGGGAAAATTCTTCTGTCACTTAAATCACGGTTAAGAACAAGTTCCATGTTGCCGGTACCTTTGAACTCTTCAAAAATAACGTCATCCATCCTGCTACCGGTATCGATTAAAGCAGTTGCAATAATAGTCAAGCTTCCGCCGTCTTCGGTATTTCTTGCAGCCCCAAAAAATCTTTTAGGTTTATGAAGTGCATTTGAATCAACACCACCGGAAAGAATTCGACCACTGTGAGGAACAACGATATTGTGCGCTCTTGCCAGCCTTGTTATACTATCTAGTAAGATTACAACATCTTCCTTTGCTTCAACCAAACGTTTGGCTTTTTCGATAACCATATCTGCAACCTGGACATGCCGTTCCGCAGGTTCATCAAAAGTAGAACTGATAACTTCACCTTTAACGGAACGTTCCATATCAGTAACTTCTTCAGGGCGTTCATCGATCAACAAAATTATTAATTTTATTTCGGGATGATTTCTTGTTATTGAATTTGCAATCTTTTGAAGTAAAACAGTTTTTCCGCTTTTAGGAGGTGATACAACAAGACCGCGTTGTCCTTTGCCTATCGGAGATAAAAGATCCATAATTCTCATTGAATATTCTCCTGGAGCAGATTCGAGAACGATTCTTTTTGTTGGGTAAACAGGTGTAAGATTATCGAATAAAGTTCTTTCCCTAATTCCTTCAGGGTCTAAATTATTTACTGCTTCCACTCTTAAAAGGGCAAAAAATCTTTCACCTTCTTTTGGCGGCCTTACCTGCCCACTTACATAATCACCTGTCCTTAAACTAAATTTTTTTATCTGTGATGGAGATACATAAATATCATCGGGGGAAGGTAAATAATTATAATCAGATGACCTGAGAAAGCCGTAACCGTCGGGAAGTACCTCAAGCACACCCTTTGAGAAGGTTAATCCATCCTTGGCGGTCTGCCCTTCTAAGATTTTAAATATTAATTCTTGTTTTCTTAAATCACTGTAGCCAGTTATGTTGAGACCTTTTGCTATCTCATTTAACTCAACAATTTTTTTTGACTTCAGTTCGGAAATATCCATTGGCATTGTTTTGATCCTAACTTTGTTGTTGTTAAATACTTAGTATTTTAATTACTAATTTCTTCAATTGCTTCCGGTATGCTATTAGATATCGGGGCTTATTACTTACTATTTTATTGTAAAACTTTGAAAGGAACACGAGGTTTAGTTTCTAACATACATTTAATTAAAAATAATGTCAAGTTAATTTATTTATCAATTTTGATTTTATTTCTCCGATTAAATACATGCTGCCTAAAGCAACAAGACATTCATTTTCTGCTTTCGTCTCAAATTCAGTTAATAATTGAACCGGATCCCTTTGTACTTTTACTTTTAAATTTATTTTAGATGAAATTTTTAAAAGATCATCAATTTTATATGAACGTTCATTCTCTATCTCGGTAATATATACCTCATCAAAATAATCTTTAATATCCAGTAGCATTTCTTCGATGGCTTTATCTCTCATCACACCAAAAAGCAGGATTCTCCTAGAATATTTTTTATAATCTTTTTTAAATTCATCAACAAAATTTTTAACACCTTCGGGATTATGAGCGGAATCGAAAATTATATCGGGATTCCTTTTGAAGAATTCATATCTACCCTGGAATCCGGTATTCATCAAAATATTTTTAACACCATTTCGTACTGGAGTAAAATCTGTCATGTTAAAAGTCTTGGAAACAGTTAAACCGGCAAGAGCAGCATTATATTTCTGATAGTTTCCCTTTAAAGGTATTGTCCAGTCGTTAAATTCGATATTTTCATTATAAAGTTCAAGAGAATCTTTTTTCTCAATTACATAATTGTCTATTTTAAATAATTCACATTCAAAATCTTCACATTTCTTTTCCATTACTTCTTCTGCATCACCGGGAAGCTTTCCGATAAAAACTTTTGAGCCCGGTTTTATTATTCCGGCTTTTTCTCCAGCAATTTCCTTAATTGTTTTTCCTAAAACATTAGTATGTTCCAGGCTGATTGAAGTAATTACTGCAGCTAAAGTTTCCAGGACATTGGTTGCATCCAATCTTCCGCCCAATCCTGTTTCAATTACTGCGTAATCTACATTTTGTTCCGCAAAATATTTAAATGCCATTGCAGTTGTCGCTTCAAAAAAAGTAAGTTGTTTGTCATCAATATAATTTTCATAATCCGAAACAAAATTTGAGATATAGTAGTCTGAAATTTCAATATTGTTTATTTTAACACGTTCATTAAATCTTACAAAATGTGGTGACGTATACATTCCTACTTTATAATTCATTTCCATCAAAATACTAGATATAAAAGCCGTTGTACTTCCTTTCCCGTTGGAACCGGCGATATGAAACGCTCTTAATTCTTTTTGGGGATTTCCTATATAATTGAGGAATTCTTTTATATTATCGAGCCCAAGCTTAATCCCAAAAGTATGAAGAGAATATAATTTTTGCAACGACTTTTCTAAATCCATAATAAGCCTGCTCTAAAAAGAGTAAGATTCACTAAATCAGAAATTATATACCACAAAAAAATTAAAGCCTTAAATATAAACACTTTTTTAGATTCGGCTTATAAATCAAATAACATATGAGCCGGTAACGCTTGACAACTTTTCGATACCAAATTTAATACAATATTCTTCCAAATTTTTTAATATATTTTCTGCTGCAGTTGGATCTATAAAATTAACTGTTCCTAATTGTATTGCTGAAGAACCCGCAATCATAAATTCAATAACATCTTTCCAGTTCATTATACCGCCAATACCAATAATAGGGATATCTACTTTTTGCTTTATCTCAAAAACTTTTGCAAGAGCAACCGGTTTAATAGCCGGACCAGATAAACCCCCGGTTTTGTTAAAAATTTTTGGCTTTCTTGTATTTATGTCGAAAGCTGTGCCCACCAGAGTATTTATAGCCGAAACCGCATCGCCGCCTTCTTTCTTTATAACCTCTGCGAATTCCGATATATAGGAAACATTGGGAGAAAGTTTAATAATAACCGGTTTTGTAGATACAGCTTTAACTTTTTCAGTAATTTTTCCGACAGCAGAAACACTATTACCAAATTGAAGCCCGCCTTCTCTTACATTAGGGCATGAGACATTAATTTCAAATCCTTTAATTGCATTTTGTTCTGTTAATATCTTTGTACACTCAATATATTCTTCAATAGTACTTGCAGCTATATTGCATATTAAAGGAACATCAAATTTTTCAAGAAAAGGAATTTTTTCTTTTATGAACTCTTCCACTCCAACATTTGCCAAGCCAATTGCATTTAACATACCTGAAGGTGTTTCAACAATTCTTTGCGGAGGATTCCCTTTTCTAGGTTTTAAACTTAAAGATTTTGTAACAATTCCGCCAATTTTATTTAGATCTATAAATTCAGACATTTCATTGCCATAGCCAGCAGTGCCCGAAGCTAATAAAACCGGATTTCTGAATTTTAAAGAACCAACATTGACAGATAAATCTACTTTATTCATATTACAACATCTTTGACATTAAACACAGGGCCATCTTTACAAACTAATAAATATTTATCGGGACTATTAACTCCTTCAATCGGGCAGCCCTGGCAAATTCCAAAACCGCAAGCCATTGCACACTCGGTTGAAACTTCACAATCAAAGTTATTATCTACAGAAAATTCTTTTAATGCTCCAAGCATTGCATTTGGTCCGCAAGCAAAAATTTTTACTTTTGAAGATTTTAAATTATCAACATGCTCTTTCAACAACTCAACAACTGTTCCTTTAAATCCAAGAGAACCATCATCTGTAGAAATTTGAATATTTTTCATCCCATGCAGAATTACATCATTTTGAGTTCTTCCACCAATAAAAGAAATAATATTTTTTTTATCTTCAATTTTTCTTACTAAATAAGGAAAAGGTGCGGCACCTAATCCGCCGGCAACAATTACAGCGGTTTCATAATCTCCATCAAAATTAAATCCGTTGCCAAGAGGTCCTAAAACATCTATTAACTCCCCGGGATGTTTTTTGGAAAGTAATTTCGTTCCTTCTCCTAAGATATTGAACATTAGATAAAAATGATCTCCTTCAACATCACAAACACTAAAAGGTCTTCTTAACAATGGATAATATGAATTAGTAACCAAAACATTTAAGAACTGACCCGGTTTAATTACCCGAGATATTTCCGGGGAAAAAATTTTTAATAAAAATATTTTATTTTCAAGTTCAATTACTTGTTGAAGAGGTGCTTTAATAGTAAACAAAATTGTCCCTTATTTTAAATACCAAATCCAAACTAATATGATTATGTTTTCGGAAGGTTAGTTCACACATTCAATTACGAAAAAAAATTAAGTTTGCTAACTAAATATAAACGAGATATATCAAATTTTAAAATCATAAAATTATTTTTATTCAAACTATAGTAATATACGTATGACTAAATTTCTGAATGATTGAATGTTTGAATATTTTAACCATTCAGTCATTCATCTATTGAGTCAATCATTAATAATTACAGGTATTCCTTTAATTTGTTTATTTTCAAATGATCAATAACTTTTTTTACTTCCTGCGATTGGTCCCGCCTGCAAACTAAAAGAGCATCGTCCGTATTTATTACAATTACATTATCAACTCCGATTACCGAAGTAAATTTATTAGGTGAATAAATGTATGAATCGATTGTCATTTCGGTATAAACATTTCCAACTTTTGCGTTTCCATCACTATCTTTGGGAGTTAATTGGTAAACTTCTTCCCAGCTTCCAACATCGCTCCAAGAAAAATTTCCTTTAGTGAGATATACCTTCTGGGATTTCTCCATTATGCCGTAATCGATTGAAATATTTTTTAGTTGACCATAAACTACAGCTAAGGTTTTATCAAATTTATCTGTATTTAAACATAAATTAATATCTTGAAGCCCCTCATATAGATCAGGCATATACATTTTAATTTCATCTAATATAGTATCTGCTCTCCAGATAAACATACCGCTGTTCCAGAAAAAATCTCCACTTTCTAAAAACCTTACAGCAGTTGCATAATTAGGTTTTTCGGCAAAAGTATAAACTTTATAAATATTATCTGTAATTATTTTTTCATCTATCTGGATATAACCGTAACCGGTTTCCGGTCGTGTTGGCGGAATTCCAATTGTTACAAGTCCTTTTGATTCATAGGCAAATTTAGCAGCGTCTATCAAAGTTTTATGAAATTCCTCAATATTTTTTATAATATGATCTGCCGGGAGAACAATCATAACAGCATCTTCACTTCTAGCTTTAATTATTATTGATGCAAGCCCGATACATGCAGCAGTATTTCTTCCGAAAGGTTCTTCAATAATATTTTCCACCGGAATTTCCGGCAATTGATTTCTGATTTCCGGCTGCTGTACCTTATTGGTAATTATAAAAATATTTTCATTATCAACTATATCTTTTAATCGATAAACAGTATCCTGGATCATCGAATTGTTCCCAAAAATTTTTAGAAGCTGTTTCGGTGATTTTTCTTTACTTCGTGGCCAAAATCTAGAGCCGACGCCCCCGGCCATAATAACTGCATAGATCTTCATTAATTATTTTCCTCTATTTTTTGATTTATTATTTTCCTTCCAAATTCTTCAGCCCTATTCAGATAATTAGAAATATCAACTTCTTTCCCTTTAACCAGTGCAACAATAACTATCAAACAGGCCCGCATTGATTCTATTAATTCAGAAGAAGGGATTAATATTCCATTTTTAATCAGCAATAATGAATGCGCAAGTATATTGTGCATATTTGCAATTATATTAAAACCGTTTTTTCTTGATGCCTGCTCATTTTCTTTCATTATATCCGCATACTTCTCAATCTCTTCAGTATTAATTTCTTTTTCAGATAATTCTTTTAATAAAGCATCGAATGGCTTAATAGACTTTAACACAGATGATTCATAATTTTCAAAAGAATTATCATCGATTGTTTTTTCTTCACTTAAAATTATTTCTTCTTTTATTTTATCACTTTCCGAAACTTCAAAAATATTTTCATCAGGCTCTCTTTTGGATAAATCAACAGAAATTTCTTCTTCGGTATTCATTTTTTTTTCCTCAGCAGGCCGGGCTATGTCTTTATCCTCCTCGCTTTTAATTTTTTTTATTGAATCCTTGAATGTAGCGGGGTTAACCATATCGAGCATATGGTTTAAATCTTTTATTAAATTTTGACTGTGCTCCTTAAACTGATCAGATAATTTTAAAAAATCGATTCTTTCTTCGGTTAGAAAATCATAAATTTGATTTAGCCGGATACCAAGCGTAGAAAATTCGGTAATTTTTTTCATCTTTTTAATATCTTCATATAAATTACCTGAATTGGAAATCGTTTCTCTTAAAAGAGCTACAACTTCGATTTTTTCGGTGCTTAAACGCAGATTGTTAGATGCTGTTGAAATGCTTTGAATGATATATTGTTTTATTAAATCCATCTAATTAATATATAACCTTGGTACCCGTTGACTTATTCCGCAAGTAATCTCATAAGGAATTGTATTTAATACTCTTGCCCAATCCCATGCATTAAATCTTATATTATTCTTTTCGCCAAGTAAAATAACTTCATCCCCAATTTTAATTTCATCTTTATTTACATTAAACATAATTCTATCCATAGTAACGGTTCCAACTTGGTTGTAGAATTTCCCATTAATAATTGCCTTAGTTTTATTCGTTAAATTCCTTTCATATCCGTCGGCATATCCCATAGAAACAGAAATTATATTAGTAATTTTATTTGCAGTAAATTTACGTCCGTAACTTACGGTTTCTCCCGCTTCAATTCTATTAACTGAATCAACTTTTGTAATAATTGACATAACCGGCTTCAGTGAAATAGATTCAGAAGTTTCACCAGAAGGATAATAACCGTATAAAGATATTCCTGGTCTTACAATATCAAAATAAGAATCCGGCATATCTAAAATTGCACCGCTGTTTGCAGCATGAGCCAAACCATAATTTATATTATTTTTTTTCAGTTCAGCTAATAAATCCTTAAATCTTTTTAACTGAAGATTAGCAAAACTTTTATCTTTCTCATCAGAAGTCGCAAAGTGAGTGTAAATACCGTCAATAATAAAAGATTCATCTTCATTAATTATTTTAATAAATTCATAAGCATCTTTAAAACTAATCCCCAGTCTATTCATACCGGTATTAACTTTAATATGAATTCTCATTCCGTCATTCTTACCGTTATTCTTTAATAATGAAATATGTTCATTGGAAAAAACAGTAGGAATTAAATTATACTTGAAGATTGAATTAACTTGATTTTTATCTATAGGTTCAAAAATAAGAATAGGCTGATGAACTTCACATTTTCTTAATTCTATACCTTCTTCAACAAGAGCAACAGCATAATATTCTGGTTTATTCGGAAGAGAGTTGAGCGCTTTAACCGTTTTTTCTACTCCATGTCCATAAGCATTCGCCTTAACGACAGGCATTATTTTAACATTCTTAACTTTTTTCTTAATATTTAGATAATTCTCTTTTAAATATTTTAGATTTATTGTAGCATAAGTTGAGCGCATCGAAATACATTATTTTTAAAATGAAAATATAAATTTTATTGAATATATAAGCAATTTTGTGTCTGGTTTTAATACCGTTAATGATTCCAATCAACAAAAAAATTCTTTCTTATATCCGTGAATCAAGCAAATCATTTAAAGTTTAATTATAAAAATATCACTATTAAAGTGTTTCAACTGATTATACCGCAGGTGTTCTGTTTAATTTAAAGTTTAATAATGGAATATAATATTTTTTTTGTTTCTCATTATCAAGAATATTCACTATTTTCTTTTCTTTAATGAAAAAGTTTTTTTAAAAGGAAATTTTATAATATCTTTAATCAATAAATAGAAGATTATTTTAAAGCAAATGTTATGTGGCATATATGTTGTAAAAGCATTGCAATTTTGAAATTTTGAGGGACATTATAATTTTTAATTAACATTATATATCTAATGTTAATCTTTACAGAATTAAATAAATGCTAACAGAGTTCGGAAAAATATTTGTTTTTATCTTAGTTGCAGTAATTTTTGTTGTAGTTGCTGTTTTTGCAGCTAAACTTATCAGGCCTGCCAGACCAACCAAAGAAAAATTATTAACCTATGAATGCGGTGAAGATGTTATCGGTTCACCATGGGTAAAATTCAATATCCGTTTTTATGTTGTTGCACTTATATTTTTAATTTTTGATGTTGAAGTCGTATTGTTGATTCCCTGGGCTTTAGTTTATAAAGGATTCGGTATTGGCGGGTTTTTAGTCGGCGGAATATTTCTATTCTTACTCGGGCTTGGGATGGCTTATGAATGGCGTAAAGGTGATCTGGAATGGGCAAGGCCGAAAGTTGAACCTCCGGTTTTAAATAAAATTTTAGTTAAAGAACCTGCTAAAAGCGGAGAAGAAGAAGTTCTAACTACAGAGATTGGATAAATAATGGGTTTTCTGGATAAGCAATTTACCAACGAAAATATAGTTGTTGCAAAAGTTGAAGATTTGTTTAATTGGGCAAGGTTATCGTCTCTTTGGCAAATGAGTTTTGGTTTGGCTTGCTGTGCAATTGAAATGATGGCAACTTCAGCATCCCACTACGATTTTGACCGTTTTGGTGTAATTCCAAGACCTTCACCACGTCAGTCCGACGTTATTATTATTTCCGGCACGGTTACATTAAAGATGGCTTTAAGAATTAAAAGATTATATGAACAAATGCCGGATCCGAAATATGTCATTTCAATGGGAAGCTGTTCGAATTGCGGAGGACCTTACTGGGAACACGGATATCATGTATTAAAAGGAGTCGATAGAGTTATACCTGTAGATGTTTATGTGCCAGGCTGCCCCCCCCGCCCCGAAGCCCTTTTAGAA
The DNA here is from genome assembly GCA_964448105.1 of uncultured Ignavibacteriaceae bacterium. Classification (GTDB taxonomy): domain Bacteria; phylum Bacteroidota; class Ignavibacteria; order Ignavibacteriales; family Ignavibacteriaceae; genus CAVQBP01. Next base: position 8,303 of record CAYUVK010000110.1, on the reverse strand, counting down.
GGTCTTTTAAAGCTTCAGGAAAAAATTAGAAATGAATATATGGTAAATGGTAATTCATCTGCTGGGAAAAAATCTGCATGAAGACTATCGAAGAGATTTTTGAAATACTAAAAGCAAAGTTTGGTGATTCAATATTAGAATTAAAAACAGATCAGCCGGTCGAACCTTTCATTATTGCAGATCCATTAGAGATTGATAAAATATGTTTTTTTTTAAGAGATGAGGAAGGATTATTATTTGATTCATTAATGAACCTTTCCGGGGTTGATGATGCAAATGGTGAAAGTAAAAATGACGAATCCGGTGCATTGAATATTATTGGCGGAACATTAAGTGTGTATTATCATATTGAATCTACAAAAATTCTACATAAGCTTTGTTTAAAAGTCTCAACTCAAAGAGAAAACCCTGAAGTTGCATCTGTTTTCAATGTTTGGAGACATGCTGATTGGCAGGAGCGTGAAGCTTATGATTTAATTGGAATAAAATTTTTGAATCATCCTGATTTAAGAAGAATTTTAATGCCCTATGATTGGGAAGCCGGCCATCCATTAAGAAAAGATTATAAGAATCCGGAGTTTTATCAAGGGATGAAAGTACCGTATTAAGTCAAAAGTTTTTGAATTTTGACTTTTTAATTTTGAATTAAAAAAGATGCCTGTAGAAATAGAAGAAAATATTAAAACTAAAAGCGGAAACCTGAGAACTGAGGAGATGATCCTCAACATGGGACCGCAGCATCCTTCCACTCACGGTGTGTTGCGATTAGAACTTCAGCTTGAAGGTGAAGTTATAACTAAAGTCATTCCTCATATCGGTTATCTTCATAGATGCTTTGAAAAGCATGCGGAAGCAATGACTTATCCTCAAGTTATCCCTTATACTGATAGAATAGATTATCTTGCTTCGATGGGAAATGAATTCGGTTATGCAGTTGCTGTTGAAAAATTACTCGGTATTGAAATTCCTGAAAGAGTTGAATATATAAGAGTTATAATGGCGGAATTGCAAAGAATTGCCTCTCATCTTGTGGCTCTTGGAACATATGGTGCGGACATTGGCGCATTCACTCCTTTTCTCTTCTGTTTTAGAGATCGAGAGAAGATTCTTAACCTCTTTGAAATAACCTGCGGGGCAAGATTACTGTATAATTACATATGGGTTGGTGGCCTATCTCACGACCTTCACCCTGATTTTGTAAGACTCGCAAAAGAATTTACATCTTACTTTAAACCAAAAATTAAAGAATTGAACGATCTTCTATCTTACAATAGAATTTTTACCGAAAGAACTGCTAATGTTGGCATTCTGCCGGTTGAAACTGCGATAAACTTCGGCGTTACAGGTCCTATGCTTCGCGGTTCAGGGTTAAAATGGGATCTCAGAAAAAACGATCCGTATTCAGTTTATAATAAATTTGATTTCGATATTCCTGTTGGACAGGGTTTAATGGGAACGGTTGGTGATAGCTGGGATAGGTATTTTGTAAGAGTTCTGGAAATGTCGGAAAGCTTAAAAATTATTGAACAAGCTTTAGAACAGCTTCCGGAAGGTGATGTAACATCTGCAATTCCGAAAAGAGTTAAACCACCTGTCGGTCAAGTTTATGCAAGGATTGAAAATCCGCGCGGAGAACTGGGATATTTTATAATCAGCAATGGAACTCCTAATCCTTTCAGAGTTAAAGTCAGGGGTCCTTCATTTGTAAATCTCGGAGTTATGGATGAATTGTGCAGAGGTCATATGGTTGCAGATATAATTACAATTTTGGGAAGTGTTGATATTGTTCTTGGAGAGGTAGATAGATGATATACGATTTCTTCTTAAAGTTATTCGGCAATGATGTTCTTGCAATGCTTGTCTCAAGCTTAATCCCTCTCTTCATTCTAGTTCTTCCTTTTACTCTTGTTGCCGTTTGGCTGGAAAGAAAAGTTTCCGCTCATATGCAGGATAGGCTGGGTCCAATGAGAGTCGGCTGGCATGGCTGGCTTCAAACAATTGCAGACCTAATAAAATTAATCCAAAAAGAAGATATAGTTGCAACAGATAATGACAAACCACTATTTAATTTAGCACCCATTTTAGTTTTTGCAGGAAGCTATGCAGCATTTGCAGTAATTCCTTTATCAAGCATTTTTATTGGCTCCAATATTGACCTTGGTATATTCTTTATCATTGGTATTTCCGGTTTGGTTGTTGCAGGAATTTTGATGGCAGGCTGGTCGAGTAATAATAAATACTCTCTGCTCGGAGCCATGAGGTCTGCTGCTCAAATTGTCAGTTACGAAATCCCGACAATTCTTGTTGTACTTACAATGGTAATGATAACCGGGACAATGAATTTGCGAACCTTAAGCGAAATGCAAACCGGTTATTTCTGGAATTGGATGATTTTTGGTGGACCTGATTTCGGAGTTGCTAAATTTATTTTTATTCCTCTAATGATTGCCGGATTCATCATTATTTATATAAGTACACTTGCAGAAGTAAATAGAACACCTTTTGATATACCTGAAGCAGAATCAGAATTAGTTTCAGGTTATCATACGGAATATTCAGGGATGAAATTTGCAATGTTCTTCTTAGCAGAATATGCAAATATGTTTGCAGTTTCTGTAGTAGTTGTGGCTCTATTCTTAGGCGGTTATCAATCTCCATTTGGCTATCTTGGAAATCTTTTCAATGCTCATTGGTTAATTCCTATAGAACAATTTTTCTGGTTTGTTGCTAAAGGAGTTTTCTTTGTTTTTGTACAAATGTGGTTAAGATGGACTTTACCTAGGTTGAGAGTTGACCAGCTTATGGCTTTATGCTGGAAATATTTAATTCCAATAGCGTTTGTTAATTTGTTAATTGTCGGAATAATTACTGTCTTATAAGAGATGAAAGAATATTTAAATAATATCTGGATGGGTTTAACAACAGTTTTCATTGGAATGAAAGTTACCTTAAAACATCTTTTCGTTCCGGCAGTAACTATTCAATATCCGGATGAAAAATTAACACTTCCCCAAAGAGAAAGAAATCGTCTTTATGTAAATATGGATGATTGCATTGGTTGCGATCAATGCGCTCGTGCTTGCCCAGTAGATTGTATTACAATCGAAACGGTTAAATCATTACCGACTGAAGATTTGGGAAAAACTTCAAACGGCAAAAAGAAAGTTTTATGGGTAACACAGTTTGATATTGATATTGCAAAGTGCTGCTACTGCCAGTTATGTGTATTCCCCTGCCCTACTGAATGTATTTATATGACCGATGTTTACGAATTTTCGGAATATGAAAGAGGTAATCTGCTTTACAATTTTATAACTCTAACACCTCAGGAAGTAATAGAGAAGAAAGATAATTTTGCAAAATTTGAAGCAGAAAAAGCAGCACAAAAAGCCACGGCAGCCGCCGAGGCTGCAAAGAAAAAAGCCGAAGCCGCCGTAAACCCGGAAGTAAAAAAAACTATTGCAAAACCGGCGGATAAAAAAGAACCTGGTAATGAAAAACCTAATAGTTCAGCAAGTGCAGGAAATAATACTGCAAAAGAAAATGTTAATAGTAATATAAATCAAGATAAAAGTTCAGAAGAAGGTAAGAATTAAAGCTCATGAACATTTATGATATAATATTTTATTTATTCGCAGTTATAACAGTTATCTCTTCAATTTTCGTTGTAATTGTCAGGAACATCGTTCATTCAGCATTCTATTTATTGTTCACTTTTTTCGGAGTTGCGGGTATTTATATTCTTCTGGGTGCTGATTTTGTCGCTATAGTTCAGTTAATAGTATATGTAGGCGGAATTTTAATACTTATGATATTCGGAGTAATGTTAACTAATAAAATTACTAATGTACAAATAAAATCGGGTGCATGGCAGATTGTACCTGCTGTTATAGGTGTAGGCGCTCTCGGAAGCTTTTTATATTATACATTTATTAATACAAACTGGAAAACAGGTAATATAGAAATTACCTTATCAACAACACATAATCTAGGTGTCCTTCTAATGAACCAGTATGTCGTTGTTTTCGAATTATTAGGGATACTTCTTTTAATTGCGCTTATAGGCGCAGCAACAATAGCAAGAAAATAATTATGATACATGTAGGATTAAATCATTTTTTATTTATTAGTACTGTTTTATTCTCACTGGGAATATTCGGTATTGTTACAAGAAAAAATGCTGTAATGGTCTTGATGGGAATTGAACTAATTCTTAATGCTGCTAATATAAATTTTATTGCATTTTCCAAATTCGGAAACCTGGGTTATCCCGGACAGTTGATGGCTTTGTTTGTAATTGTTCTAGCAGCAGCAGAAGCCGCTGTTGCATTAGCAATAGTGTTAAATATATATAAACAATTTTCAACAGTAAATGTTGACGAAATTGACACTTTGAAAGACTGAACGAATTTCGAATTCTGGATTTCGGATTGCGAACTGAAATGAAAAAAATCCGAAATTTGAATTTCTCAGCCAAAGACTGATGAGCCTCGGGCTCAGAAACCCGAAATTAAAGAATTATTAAAAATTATATGACTGAATCTTCGCTTATAAGTTTAGCTGTTGTTATTTTATTCCTTCCTCTTTTAGGATTTACCGTAACAATTTTCTTTGGTAAAAAGTTTTCAAAATTATTTTACTTTGAAATCTTTACGATCTTTGCAGCATTTGTTTTATCGGCTATACTAGCCTATACTAAATTAACCTATTATTTGCATACTGATATAACCGGGGAATTTGTTTGGATAGATTTCGGAAATATCCCGGTTCTTAAAAAGCTAACGATAAACTTAGGTATATTATTAGATAATATTGCAGTTATAATGATTTTAGCTGTAAACCTAATAAGCTTTGTTGTTCACCTTTTCTCAATTGATTATATGAAAGGTGATAAAAGATATTCCCGGTATTTTGCTTTTCTTGGAATATTCACCTTTTCAATGTCCGGAATAGTACTTACCCACAACTTCTTAATGATGTATATCTTTTGGGAGCTTGTTGGTTTATCCTCATATTTATTAATTGGTTTTTGGTTTGAGAAAAAATCTGCAGCAGATGCTGGTAAAAAAGCCTTTATTGTAAATAGGATAGGCGACATCGGAATGCTGCTTGGGATATTAATTCTTTTTACTACTTATCACACTTTTTCTTTTCATGAAATATTTACAGCAATTGCACATGGACATTTGCCCTTCAATAGTGAAACCGGTTTAACAGTAGCCGGTATATTGCTGTTCTGCGGTGCAGTAGGAAAATCAGCCCAGTTTCCTCTTCATGTTTGGCTGCCGGATGCAATGGAAGGTCCAACACCTGTAAGCGCTTTAATTCATGCTGCTACAATGGTTGCAGCCGGAGTATTCTTTGTTACCAGGATCTTTACAATATTGACTGGGGACGCACTCCTTGTGATTGCGATTATCGGAGCCCTCTCTGCATTCATCCCGGCAACAATCGCCTTAACACAAAACGATATTAAAAAAGTTCTGGCTTATTCAACAATCAGCCAGCTCGGTTATATGGTCATGGCTTTGGGTGTGGGAGCCTACCAGTTTGCTTTCTTCCATTTAATTACTCATGCGTTCTTTAAAGCTTGTCTATTCCTTGGATCAGGTTCGGTTATTCACGCAATGCATCATGAACAGGATATAACAAAAATGGGCGGATTAAGAAAGAAAATGCCGTTAACCTATATTACTTTCGTTGTTGCATCATTGGCATTATCAGGGATCCCGTTAACATCCGGATTCCTTAGCAAAGATGGGATTCTGCTCGGTTCTTATGCATTCGCTTCACTAACTGGATATTGGTTCTTCCCATTTATAGGTTTCTTAGTTGCAATACTTACGGCATTCTACATGTTTCGATTGATTATATTGACATTCCATGGAAAACCTCGCAACGAAGAAAAATATGCACACGCACATGAGTCTCCGTTTAATATGGTGCTTCCTTTAGTGGTTCTGTCGTCACTTTCAATTTTCATCTGGTACACACCAAATCCTTTCGGTCCGGAACAAGGATGGTTTTTATCTAACTGGGTAAAAACTCCAGAGATATCAGTACCTAATAATGCTCGATATTCATTTATGAAAACTGAAGTTAATCAACCCAAAGTTGAAGGAGAGGTAGAAGTAGCTAAAGAAGAATTAATTTATTCCGATACCTATATGGAGGCAATGCATCATGCACATATTCCTACAATGATTCTTTCATTATTGATGGCAATCTCAGGATTGTTACTAGCTTTCTTAATGTACCAATGGGAAAAAATATCTGCGGATAAATTAGCGGAACGATTTAAGCCATTGTATAAGCTTTCTTATAATAAATGGTATTTCGATGAGTTTTATGATGCTGTTTTTGTAGCAGGTACTTTGGCATTGAGCAGAGCTTTGGCATGGTTCGATGCTAATGTTATTGATGGAATAGTAAATGGTACCGCAACTGTAACAAAAAGTTTATCAAAATTCAGCGGCATGTTTGATAATGTTGTCGTTGACGGTGTTGTCAATTTTACTGCTTATTTCAGCGGCTTCGTTGGTTTAATTTTAAGACGGTTTCAGACAGGTAAAGTTCAGACATACATAATATTTGTAGTGTTTTCATTAATTATACTTTTATTTTTATTTAAGACATTTTAGAGAAAGAATATGGGAAATTTTCCAATTTTATCGCTTATAACTTTTCTGCCAATTGTAGGAATGGTTGCAATTCTTTGCATTCCTAAATCAGAAGCTAAAGTAATTAAAAGCTTAACACTGGTAGTAACCGGCATCCAGGTTATACTGGCAGCAATAATTATGATTAACTTTAATTATTCACTTGGCGGAATTTACGACCCGAAATCTTTTCAGTTTATAGAAAAATTCAGATGGATTGATATTTCCGGTTTATCCTGGGTCGGCAGGATCAAAGTTGATTATTTTCTTGCCATTGACGGTATAAGTGCACCTTTAGTGCTGCTTACTGCTATTGTAACTTTCATAGCAACTTTTTCATCATGGACTATTAACAAATCCGTTAAAGGTTATTTTGCACTCTTTCTTCTTTTAGATACCGGGATGATGGGGGTTTTCGTCGCTTTGGATTTTTTCCTTTTCTACATTTTCTGGGAATTAATGCTTCTTCCTATGTATTTCTTAATCGGTATTTGGGGCGGCCCGAGAAAAGAATACGCAGCAATTAAATTCTTCCTTTATACTTTATTAGGCAGTGTATTTATTTTGCTAGCTATTATTGGTTTATATTTTAGTTCTACTGAGGTACTTGCAGACGGAAGTAAAGTATTCACCTTTAATATGCTGGCAATGATGGATCCTCATAATTTTACAGCCACAGGAATTCTTTCTCCATTTAATCCAAACAACTTAAGGCTAATAGCGTACCTTGCATTATTTATAGGATTCGCTATTAAAATACCTATGTTCCCGTTCCATACATGGCTTCCCGATGCACATGTTGAAGCCCCTACGGCTATAAGTGTTATACTTGCTGGTGTACTCTTAAAAATGGGAACTTACGGAATACTCAGGGTATGTTTCCCTATCTTCCCGGAAATAACAAAGGATTTGATGTGGTATATTGCATTATTCGGGATGGTAAATATTATTTATGGCGCTTTTTGTGCAATGGCTCAGAAGGATTTCAAGAAGCTTATTGCATATTCCTCGGTTTCGCATATGGGCTTTGTTTTGTTGGGAATGGCATCATTAACAACCATTGGAATTTCCGGCGCAGTTCTCCAGATGTTCAATCATGGCACAATAACAGCAATGCTCTTTATCATTGTAGGAATTATTTACGATAGAGCTCATACAAGAGGACTTGAAGATTTTGGCGGCCTGGCTTCTCAAATGCCGATATATACAGGATTTGTAACAGTTGCATTTTTCGCTGCTATAGGATTGCCGGGATTAAGCGGTTTCATTTCGGAATCATTTGTATTTATCGGTAGTTTCGGTGTAGATACTATTCGAACTTTAGCAATTATTTCTACAGCTGGAATCTTATTGGGTGCAGGGTATATGTTATGGACTTTGCAAAGAGTCTATCTTGGCAAGTTGAACGAAAGATGGAACACTCTCCCGGACATGACATTCAGAGAATATGCAATGCTTGTTCCTTTAAGTATTATAGTAATTTTCATTGGTGTTTATCCGTCTTCAATGCTCAATTTGATGAATTCATCTGTAAACCAGATGGTTAATTTTATGGCGCACGCACAAACTTTTTATAGTTCTTTAAGATTTTAGAACCTCCCCTCAGGGGGTGACTAAAAAGTAAGAAAGTGTCATTTCGAGGGA
>CAYUVK010000109.1:4877-17702 GCA_964448105.1 uncultured Ignavibacteriaceae bacterium | reverse complement strand
AATAATTATATTAAAATAATGAAATAAGAGATAAAGTATTGGTCAAATTTTTAAGAGAGATAATATTAAAATTTATATAAAAGAAGGCTTTATTTCTTTGATGCTCTCGGGACTATGCTTTTTATAACTTCATCATAAACATTTTTACTTACTTTACTTAAAATGATAGTTCCAAGCAGCTTAGAGTTCTTAATTTTATTAAAGAAGCCTATATAAATTTTATTTTTCCCGTCATACACTTTTAGTATTCCATGTAATTTACCTTCAAAAATTCCTCCTTTTAATTTTTCAATGTCATCGAAATTAATTATTACCTCCCGAGCTGAAAATAAGAAGTCACTGCATACCAATTTTCCATCGTCAATAATAATTTTATAAGGTAAAATTTTATAAAGAGTGATATATTGTTTATTCAAAAAATATATTAAAAATGCGGATATAATTAACGGAATTAACAATACTAAATCTTTATCTACATAAATAACCGAAGGAATAAGATATAAAATCAATAACAAAGTCAGCGGAATATTCCCGAAACGTAAAATAATTTTATAAAATAAAGGATAAGTAAAAACTTGCATAATCAATCATAATAAGTAATAGTGATTAATAAATTTTCCGCTACACTAACTTATTACTTTTGTAATCTTATTTCCATTATATCTCTATTATTAGATTTGCTTTTATAGGAGATTACTAGCTAGCTCAGCTAAATCCGATCTTTCACCTTTTTCTAAATTAATGTGTGCATACAATTTTTGCCCTTTAAAATGATCAATTAAGTAAGATAAGCCATTCGATTGTGAATCTAGATAAGGATGATCGATCTGGTAAATATCTCCTGTAAAAACAATTTTTGAGCCTTCGCCGACCCTGGTAATAATTGTCTTAATTTCATGAGGTGTTAAATTCTGAGCTTCATCAACAACAAAGAATATTCTCTGCAAACTTCTTCCTCTTATATATGATAAAGGTTCGATAACAAGTTTTTCTTCTTTTACCATATTGGTAATTAATTGGTATTGTTTATCGGTTTCGGAAAATTGATCCTGTATCACCCGTAAATTATCCCACAATGGCTGCATATAAGGTTCGATTTTACTTTGTACATCTCCCGGGAGAAAACCTATATCTTTGTTGCTAAGCGGAACAATTGGTCGTGCAACAAATATTTGGCGGTAACTCTTCCTAATATTTAAAGCGCCGGCAAGTGCTAAAAGGGTTTTGCCAGTACCGGCTTTTCCAGTAAGAGTAACCAAAGGAATATTTGTATTAGCCAGTGCGTCAGCAGCAAAAGTTTGTTCAGCATTACGGGGTTTAATTCCATAGATAATATTTTTATCAACTTTTTTAAATATTTCTTTATTTTGATCAAGATATGCCAGAACAGAACGGTTTGGATTTCTAAAAATATAAAATTTATTCGGTAATACTTCCCCATTTAGCTTTTTTAAAATTTCTTCAGCAGGAACTTCAAAAGGAATTTGAAAAAATTTGATAATTAAATCGTCAACGAAATTTTCAATTACCTCTTTTCCGCTGTACAACTCCTCAACGCTTCCAATCCTATCGGTGGTATAATCTTCTGAAAGAATCCCGAGTGCCTTGGCTTTCATCCGTAGATTAACATCTTTTGTAACAAGAATAATTGAATTTTCCCTGCTCTTTTTATTCCATTCAAGAGCAATTGACAAAATTCTGTGATCAGGTGTGTCTTCTTTGAAAATTTCTTTTATTTCATTACTTAAACCCCTGGAAATAGCAATCCTTACTTTTCCTTTACCTTTGCCCATTGAAACACCGCCGTTGAATATGGCTGTTCCGGTAAGTGAATCGAGTGTTCGGGCAAATTCCCTGGCGTTCAGATTAATTACCTGGCTTCCTCTTTTAAAATGATCCAATTCCTCTATAACCGGCAGCGGTATCAATACATCGTTCTCTTCGAAGTTATGAATTGAACTAGCATCATGTAAAATTACATTAGTATCAAGAATAAATATTTTTGGATTTCTTGTAGATTTTTGACTTTTCATATTATTCGGTTACAAAATGAGAGGAATTAAATGAAGGTTAATTAACAACAACAAATTGATCATCTATTTGAACAATTATTATAAAAATATTTTGTTAAAGCTATATATATTTTTTCAAATTAAAATGAAAGTCATTTGTCATCATTTTTTTTATTATTAATCCATAAATAAAAAAGTTCAAATTTTTTTCATAAAAAATCAGTGACGAAAATAATAGCAGGCTATTTTTTTAATAATTATCGTTGTATGTAAATTCACTTTGCGCTATATTAGAAAATTAAAAATTTGAAAAGTAATTGATAGAAAAAGAAAAAATTTTCAAAATCATAACGGGTTTTTTTAAGCGACTATAAATTACAGCCACTCAATGAGTGGCTATTTTTTTGAAAATTAGAATTTAGAATATAGAAGGAATAAAAATGTTCGGCAGCAAAAAAATTGCAAAATTAGTTTTGGAAGATGGAACTGAATATACCGGGAATTTTTTCGGTTATCCTAAAAACACAAACGGTGAAGTCGTTTTTAATACAGGGATGGTTGGATATCCGGAAACTATGACAGACCCGTCCTATAGAGGGCAAATCTTAGTGTGTACTTATCCTTTAATAGGTAACTACGGTGTACCGGATTATGAAAAAGAAGATGGTCTTTATAAATATTTTGAATCTAATGAAATACATTGCAGGGCACTAATAATTTCCGATTATTCTTTTGAATATTCTCATTGGAACGGGAAAAGATCTTTATCAGATTGGATGTATGAACAGAAAATTCCGGGAATTTATGGCATAGATACTCGAATGCTTACAAGGAGATTGCGGGAAAAAGGAACAATGCTTGGGAAATTAATTGTAGATCAAGATGAGGAAATAGAATTTCAGGATATAAATAAGCTTGATCTTGTTGGTGAAGTTAGCGTTAAAGATCCGGTTGAATATAACCGTAACGGCAAAAAAATTATTTTAGTCGATTGCGGAACTAAAAACAATATTATTAAAGCATTTCTGGGCAGAAATATTTCAGTATTAAGAGTTCCATATGATTTTGATTTTTCAAAAGAAAAAGCTGATGGAATTGTTATTTCAAATGGTCCTGGTGATCCGAAAATATGTAAAACTACCATTGAAAATGCTAAACGTGCAATGGAAAAACATATTCCAATTTTAGGGATCTGCCTTGGTTGTCAGATATTAGCATTAGCAGCCGGGGCAAATACATATAAATTAAAATATGGTCATAGAAGTCACAATCAACCAGCAAATGAAACGGGAACTAAAAGATGTTACATAACTTCTCAAAACCATGGTTATGCAATTGATAGTGAGACTCTACCCGAAGATTGGCGCGAGTGGTTCACAAATGATAATGATGGAACAAATGAGGGTTTAATACATATTGCAAAACCATTTTTCGGTGCACAATTTCATCCAGAAGCTTCACCAGGACCGGACGACAGCGAATTTATTTTTGATATGTTTGTGAGGGCTGTAAATGATTAAAAAAGGAAAAGCAAAAAAAGTTTTAATTCTTGGCTCAGGGGCACTTCAAATTGGACAGGCCGGCGAATTTGATTATTCCGGCAGTCAGGCAATCAAAGCATTAAAGGAAGACGGAATAACTTCAATTTTGGTTAATCCCAATATTGCCACTATCCAGACTTCCGAAAATTTTGCCGACAAAGTTTACTTCCTGCCGATTAAAACTGAATTCGTTGAGAAAATTATTCAGAAGGAATTTCCGGATAGTATACTCCTTCAGTTTGGCGGACAAACCGCACTTAATGTTGGTGTCGAGCTTTATGAAAAAGGAATTTTACATAAATATAATATCAAAGTTCTCGGGACTCCTGTTGAAGCAATTCAGGATACCGAGGACAGGTTAAGATTTGCAAACAAAGTAACTGAAATCGGTTTAAAAGTTGCAACCAGTCAAACCGCAAAAAATGTTGATGAAGCTGTTGAAGCCGCGGAAAAAATAGGCTACCCTGTTATGGTAAGAATTGCTTATGCACTTGGAGGATTGGGTTCAGGGATTGTAAACAATAAAGCTGAGCTTCTTGATAAAGCAAGGAAAGCTTTTTCATTTACAAATCAGATTTTAATTGAAGAATCATTGCGCGGTTGGAAAGAAGTTGAGTATGAAATCATAAGAGATCGATATAATAACTGCATCACTATCTGTTCGATGGAAAATGTTGATCCGATGGGAATCCATACAGGTGATAGTGTAGTTATAGCGCCAGTGCAGACTCTTTCTGCTAAAGAAAATTTTAAGCTGCGTTCAATTGGAATAAAACTAATCCGGCATCTCGGGGTTATCGGCGAATGTAATATTCAATATGCATTAGATCCTAACTCTGATGATTACAGGATTATTGAAGTAAATGCAAGGTTAAGCAGAAGCTCTGCTCTTGCCTCTAAAGCCACGGGATATCCACTAGCATTTTTAGCTACTAAACTTGCTCTCGGTTATGCTTTAAATGAAGTTGAAAATATAATTACCCGTGAAACCTCTGCATGCTTTGAACCCGCTCTCGATTATGTTGCTTTAAAATTTCCAAGATGGGATTTACAAAAATTCCAGCAGGTTAGTACCCAGCTAGGTTCCGAAATGAAATCGGTTGGTGAGGTTATGTCTTTAGGGAGATCGTTTGAAGAGGTTCTACAAAAAGCAATTAGGATGCTGGACGTCGGTATGGTTGGCTTTGTTGGGAATGATCTTTCTTTCCAGGATTTGGAAAAAGAATTATCTGAACCTACTGATAAAAGAATATTGGCAATAGCACATGCTCTGCAATGTGGTTATTCAATTGATAAAATTTATGAATTAACCAAAATTACAAAATGGTTTCTTTATAAGATGAAGAATATTGTTGAAACTGAAAAAAGGTTAAAAGGTTTAATGCTTTACGATGTTTCAAAAGAGCTTATGAAAGAAGCTAAAATGAATGGTTTTTCGGATCTCCAGATCAGCCGCTTAACAGGTTCTTCGGAACTTGGAGTTAGAGAATATAGAAAAGAGTTGAATGTAATCCCAGTTGTTAAACAAATTGATACTTTAGCAGCTGAATACCCGGCACAAACAAATTATCTTTATTTAACTTATCACGGAAATGAAGATGATATTCCACTCGGAGAAAGTAACCAGATTATTGTATTGGGTGGTGGAGCTTACCGGATCGGTTCATCTGTTGAATTTGACTGGTGCTGCGTTAATGCCGTAATGGCTTTAAATAAAATTGATAAAAAAACGATAATGATTAATTGTAATCCCGAAACAGTCAGTACCGATTATGATATATGTGATAAGCTTTATTTTGAACAGCTTACTTTCGAGCGAGTACTTGATATTTATGATAAAGAAAATCCGGATGGAATTATTATTTCAATGGGTGGACAAGTACCAAATAACCTGGCAATGAAGCTGCATACTTCCGGATTAAAAATTTTAGGTACTTCGCCCATTCAAATAGACAATGCTGAAAATAGACATAAGTTTTCTCAAATCCTTGATAAAATAGAAGTAGATCAACCTGAATGGAAAGAACTAAAAAGCTTAGATGAAGCAAAAGAATTTGCACGTAAAGTTCAATACCCGGTTTTAATTAGACCGAGTTATGTATTAAGCGGTGCAGCAATGAGTATTGTTCTTACCGAAGATGAACTTGATCTTTATCTAAAGAAAGCAACTAACATTAACAGGGAGCACCCTGTTGTAATAAGTAAGTTTATTACGGATGCCAGGGAAATAGAAGTCGATGCAGTTGCAAATGAAGGAAATTTATTTTGTTATGCAATTGCCGAGCATGTTGAAAATGCCGGTGTTCATTCGGGAGATGCAACCATCGTTCTTCCTCCTCAACGTACTTATCTTGAGACTATGAGGAGAGTTAAAATGATTACAAAACAAATTGCAAGGGAGCTTGAAATTACAGGTCCGTTTAATATTCAATTTATTGCAAAAGACAATGACGTTAAAGTTATTGAATGTAACCTAAGAGCCTCGAGAAGTTTCCCGTTTGTTTCTAAGACATTAAAAATTAATTTTATAGAAATTGCTACCAAGTTAATGCTCGGAGAAAAAGTACCTAAAATTGATAAATCATCTTTTGATCTTGATTATGTTGGAGTAAAAGCCTCTCAATTTTCTTTCACAAGATTAAGAGGATCTGATCCGGTTACAGGAGTTGAGATGTCATCGACAGGAGAAGTTGCTTGTCTCGGCGATGACTTTAATGAAGCATTTCTAAAAAGTTTACTTTCTACAGGACATAAAATACCAAAAAAGGGAGTTATGCTTTCTACCGGAACTTTAAAACAAAAAGCAGAAATTCTTGATGAAATCCACATCCTAAAAAATATGGGTTTAAAATTTTATGGGACAAAAGGGACTGCAGATTTTTATAAAGAAAACGGTATTGATGTTGAAGAATTACATCGACCTTTTGATAACATTGAACCGAGTATTTTAACTTATCTTAATGATGGGAAGATTGATCTTGTAATCAATATTCCAAAGACTACTGAAAAAGTTGAACTTGACAGTGATTACATTGTTAGACGGAAAGCAATTGATTTAAATATTCCGGTTCTAACTAATACTCAATTTGCCAAACGGTTTATTAAATCTATAAAAAAATATTCCCCTTCCGACCTTTTAGTAAAAAGCTGGGATGAGTATAATTGAAATTATTATTTGATGAATTAAAAGATTTATTTAAAACCAAATTAATTAAATACTATTTTTCCGATAATAATTCCGAGATTTTAGCAGAAATCTTTACAGACAATACTTTTGCAGGTGTAGAATCACACGGTATTAACAGATTTCCTTTCTTTATACAATGTATAGAAAATGGATCAGTAAAAGTAGATACAAATCCTTCTCAAACTCATTCCTTCGGAGCGTTTGAAAGATGGGATGGCAATTATGGTGCAGGTCCGCTTAATGCATTAAAAATGACTGATCGCGGAATTGAACTTGCCAAGCAGTATGGAATCGGATGTGTGGCACTTAAAAATTCAAATCACTGGATGAGACCCGGTTACTTTGGCCGGCATACTGCAGATAAAGGTTTCATTTTAATTTGCTGGACTAATACAATTCCAAACTTACCGCCATGGGGAGCCAAAGAACCAAAATCCGGGAACAATCCTTTAGTTATTGCAATACCTAGAAAAGGAGGAAATGTCGTCCTTGATATGGCCATGTCGCAATTTTCATACGGCAAAATGTTAAACTTTGAAGGAGAAGAAAAAAAATTACCATATCCCGGTGGTTTTGATAATGAAGGCAATTTAACCGACGATCCGGCGAAAATTATAGCTTCACAAAGACCTCTCCCCATAGGTTATTGGAAAGGAGCAAGTTTATCCCTTGCATTAGATATAATTGCCGCGCTATTATCCGGTGGAAGAGCTACAAAAGATTTATCAGAATCAGAAGGTGAGAAAGGACCTTCGCAGGTCTTTATTGTTATTAATCCAAATCTCTTTTCAAATGAATTAGAAAATGATGAACTTATAAATGAAATAGTATCTTATTTTAAATCTGCAGAAGTAATAGACAAAACGACAAATATATATTATCCTGGTGAACAAGTTCTAAATAATAAAAAGAAAAATATTAAAGAAGGGATTGAAGTGGATGATAAAATTTTTCTGAAGGTAAAAGAACTATAGTCACAAGTTATTTTTTAGATTTATATTAAGAAAATTTACATTTTATCCTTTTTAATCATCATAATTTTTCTTCTTTAATTTCAGGTTTGTTCTTACCAAGGATAAATGCAAGGGGATTGGGGGTCTTCTTAAAAATATTCTCTAATTTTTCTTTTGGAGTTTTTAACAATCTTTTATTAATCAGTGTTAAAATATCTGAGGTTACAAACCGGGTCGTTGATATTATAAATTTTGATGATGGATAAAGATCCCTGTCGGATTCTATGTAAACATATTTACAATAGTTTTCAGTTATTAAAGAAACATGGGTTAAGAGTGCTGCATTTACATAACCATCCGCTAATGAACTTAGTATTTTATTAGCAAAAGGTATGCTTTTCATCCCTTCGGTACTTAACTTGGAAAATATTTCATCGGTTGCATACTCAACACCTTCCGAACCACCGATTGCTATGGAGTAATATACTTTCTTTGCTATTGTAAACAAATCACGGTTTGTTACTCTTCCCTGGTAAAGTATAAATATTTCTTTAATAAGATTTACACTTGAAGATAAAATTAATATAGCATCTATAAATCCATTTTGAGAAATACTTGTACTGTAAAAAAGTCTCGATATATATTTCTTTCTTATTCTATCACTTTCCTTTTCAAGAAATGAAATGATTTTTTTATGACCATCTTCATCATAAGTGATTTCACTAAAATCAAAATTGGATTTTAATAAGAATTTATTCTTCTTAAAGTTATTTATTCTCTTTTCTAGAAGTTCAGGTATTTCATTCTTATTTTTAACCGGGGCATAATTTTTCGGCATCCTGAAAATTTGGTAGACAGGAATAATTGCAAAATAAAAAATAAAGGCTGTAAGAATAATTAAAACTGCATATGCAAAATATGGATCTATGGATTTCGAGAGGTTATACAGTTCAACAAATTCTTTAAAAATTAAATAAAGAAGAAATAAAGAAAAGAAGAAAAGAATTTTTTTAATGATATTCATAAGATAATATATGAAAATTTTATTTGAGCTTGTATAGTTCCCAGTCTTCGAATTTTTTTATTTTTACAAAATTTGGATTTTTATCAATAAATCCTTTAAGATGCGACTCTTCGAAAAGTAAATAATGTATTTTCATGTTTGCTAAATAATCTATATTTATTTTTTCCCCTACCCTGATAATTTGATCTGACGGAAAAGCCGGGTCTTTCTTAGCATTTATGATAAAACTCTGGGGGTAATTAGAAGCTACCATAACATTCGCATAATTCCAATCTGATGTATCTAATAAAATTTTATTATCACTTCCTTCCTTGATCACATGCTCTTTTAAAAAATTCCCGGCAGAAATATCATCAGGAGAAAAATAAGAAAATGTTATTATTCTTCTAACTTGAAAAGAGAAATAAATCATTATAACAGAAATAATTGTTGTTAAGACAATCTTCTTATTTTTATTAAATAATTCAGATAGGAACAATGAAAATTTTATAATAAAATGTGCAGTAAACGGTATAAGTAAAATATTCCAGATTAAAGGTATTCTCCAATAGGCATGGCTCGGCATTGCTAATCCTAAAATCGATAATATCGCAAGAAAAATAAAAGATAAGAAAAATGTTATACTCCATCTTCTGAATTTTTTATCAGTTAATAAATAAAATGCTAATGATATTAAACCGGCAAAATTTAAATAAAGGATATTTTGATAAATAAATTGTGTACCTAAATTATATTTCAGCATTGGAATAATAGAAAAGCCAAAGTGTAATTGATATCTCTCGGAACTAGATATAATAAATTCCAAGGGATTCCCTGTATCGTATGCATTCTTTAAAATCCAAAAAACAGGAAAAGCTAATAATACAAATGCCGAAATTAATAATATACTAATCTTTGGCTCTCTGTTCATATAATATTCTACAGACAAATAAATTATAATGCAACCGGAGAATATCCATCCCTCATATCTTACAGAACTCGCAAATCCAAATAATATAACAGTAAATATTATATACTTAGTTCCCTTAAATTCAATCCACTTAAGTAGAAATGCCGAACCGCTAATGACGAAGAAAAAATACATAACTTCACTCAATGGAACTGCTCTTAAAATTACGAATGGCGGAAAGAAGACTGCAAGAATTGCAGATATAATTGTTACTAGTTTTTCTTTAATTAGAATATGTGAAAACCAAATAATTGCAGAAATGGAAAGTAGTCCGAAAATTGAACCAATTATTCTTGGCACCCAGAAAAGATTTAAAAAATATTTTAGAAAAATTCCATTTAGAATTGTGTGAAAAGGAAGCCATGGTTCACCTTTGGGCATTCTGCCTATTAACCATGAATAAGCCAATAATGTTCTGCCACTTTCATCTCCTGAAAATGAATAGTATCCTTTTAAATAAAGGAGAATTTGAATTAAAGCGGCAATTATCAAGCTTGGAAAAATTACTTTCCATAAAAAATGCTTGTCATTATCTTTAATAAAAAATTTAATCATTGGAATTTTATTAACACATATAATGATATTTAAACTTTTAATTCAATTATTTTTGCTGATATTTTATCTCCCATAATAAGAAGTTTTGCAATTGAAACAGGTAAATTAAATCTTCTTTTACATGCACTTCCCGGATTTAAATACAAAACTCCATTTTCTTTTTTTATCACTGGTTTATGTGAATGACCGTTAATTATAATATCAAATTTCTTTTCCTTGAGATTAAAATCTATCTCTTTAATATTATGTATTACAAAAATTTTCTTATCTCCAACCATAAATTCTAATGTTTCGGGAAATTCATCAAACCATTTTTCTTTATCAACATTTCCGCGGATTGCTTTAACAGGTGCTATCTTTTTTAACTTGCTGATTATCTCAACACTTCCAATATCACCTGCATGAACAATAACATCGCTTCCTTCTAAATATTTGTCAACTTCAGGTCGAAGCAATCCATGTGTATCTGAAATAACTCCAACTAAATAACTTTTTGAGTTCAATATTCTAATTCTCTTAAAAAAGAAACATAACAATTAATTCTTGATAGTGAAAACCTAACTTTTGAAAAGATATGAAATTAAACAAATTTTAAAGAGTTATAAATGGCAGTAAATTTGATATTTATAAGTATCAATTATTAGGGTCGGAATTGGAACAATCAGAAAATTTTGAATTACCTTTATTTCCTATCAGCAGTGCTGCAAAAATTTTAGGAATTTCCGTACATACACTTAGAATGTATGAAAAAGAAGGTTTGATTTTACCTTTTAAAAAGGAATCCAGCCATAGACTTTATTCTGAATCGGATATTCAAAGATTACAATGTATAAGAAGAGCTATTAATGTTAATAAAATAAGTATTAATGGCATAAAAGCTATTTATTCATTAATACCCTGCTGGGAAATTAATAATTGTTCCAAAGATGACCGGAATAATTGTGAGGCTTTTATATCTCACTCAGAACCTTGCTGGACTTTCAAACACCTGAAAAATATATGCTATAATAAGGAATGCCGGAATTGTAATGTTTATAAAAATTTTACCGAATGTTGGAAAATTAAAGAGTTAATAACAAGCAGGGTAAAGTAGGAGTGGGGAAAATTATTTAATTTAATATGATTTCTACTTTATATGATAAAAATATTCGGGGAATTATATCTATTAATATTAATGGCAGGTTTTCTCTTAAATCAAAATTTATTTGGTGAAACCACCTTATCTAAAGAGAAAAATCAGAACTGTTTAAGATGCCATTCAATGTCTACTTTGGGATATAAAGACCCTCAAAGCGGAATCCTGAAAAATCTTTCTGTAATCCCGGATAATTTTTATAACTCTAATCATAAAGAGCTTGAATGCACTGAATGCCATTCACCGGAGTTTAATACTTTCCCCCATCCGGCAAAATTAAAAAACGAAAACCTCTATTGTTTAAATTGTCATCAGGATAATCCGGAACTTTTTAAATATAGTTTTAAGACAATAGAAAAAGATTTTAAAGAGAGTGTACATTACCTAAAGTTTGGAAATAAATTTACATGCTTCAACTGTCATGAACCACATAGCTTTAAAGTTAATGCACGAGTAAATAGTGAAGTTAAAAGAACTGTTTTGTATGATAATCATATTTGTCTTGAGTGCCATAATAATGAAACAAAGATTGCAAGTTTTACTAATGATGTACTTCCTAATTTAAATACGGCACATCAATGGCTTCCCCATAAAGATTTACACTGGAAATCTGTTAGATGCATTGATTGCCATACAGGGCAAAGTGCCGCAGGGGTTTCACATAAAATTTTACCAAAAGAAAAATCTTTAAGAAATTGTGTTGAGTGCCATTCATCCAATTCAATTTTAGTTCAATCTCTCTACAAGTTTCAAACAAAAGAAGAACGAAACAAAGAAGGTTTTATAAATGCTGTTATCTTGAATAATTCTTATGTAATAGGAGCAACTAGAAATTATTATTTAAACATGCTAAGCTTTATAATATTCGGCTTGACATTAATTACACTTGCGGTTCATAGTTTTTTAAGATGGAGTTCTAAAAAAAGGAAAAGTGATGAGTAATAACCGAGAATATTATTATCCTGCATGGCTTCGTATATGGCATTGGTTAAATGCATTATTATTTTTCAGCTTAATCTTTTCCGGGATCAATTTACAGTATGTTGATACAAAATCGCCTATAATAAATTTTCAGAATGCGGTATTAATACACAATATCTCGGGAATAACCTTAACCGTTAATTATCTTTTCTTTTTTATCTTAAATATTGCTTCCGGGAATTACAAACAGTATCTGCCGAAACTTAAAGGGATTTTAAATAGATTATTAATTCAAATGAAATTTTACATTTCCGGAATTTTTAAAAATGAATCTCATCCATTTGAAACCAGCAAAGCGCAAAAATTTAATCCTTTACAGCAAATAACTTATTTGAAGATAATGTATATCGTTTTCCCTTTAATAGATTCTGAATAAGAAACATTAAACAAATTAGATAATAAAAATATGGATAGGAATATTAAGGCATAAATAGCTTTCATTTTTTCCCTTAATTTTTATTATAGATTTATAGCCGCTATGCTCGTTA
>CAYUVK010000109.1:0-4867 GCA_964448105.1 uncultured Ignavibacteriaceae bacterium | reverse complement strand
ATTTCCCGAGTTTATTATAAACCAAATATGGGGAATTTCCGGTTTAACACTTACAGCAATTTTTCATACTTCAATAGGTTTTCTCCTTTCAATTTTTATGATTGGTCATATTTACCTGGCAACAACCGGGACTACAATCTTAGGCAACTTTAAAGCAATGATAACCGGGTGGCACAAACACACGGAAAATCAAAATCCAAAAGAGGTTAATGATGAAAGCAATACTGCTTCAGCTTATGAAAACTAAAACAGCAAAAATAAATACTATTATAATAAGTTTATTTATTTTAATCTTTATTTCTTATGAACTTTTGTACCATCCTTTCTTTGAATGGTATACAGGTGTAAAAAACGGTGAACTGACTTTTAACTCCAGCAAAAAAATATCTGAGGAAGAGTTTGAGAAGATAGCAAAAGAATTAACTTATAAAGAAAGATTAAAAAGAGCAGAAGCTCAAACAAGGGGAGAAAAGAATAAATTCAGCAGAAAAGTTAAAATCGAAATGCTTATGAATACCCCGTCCTTTTTGTCTAAAACAAATTACTCACACTTAAAATATTTTAGAGATGCAGGTATTCTTCAATATGAAGGACCAAAAACGTGTTTAAAATGCCATGAAGAAATGACAGTTCATGAAGCCGATGGCTCAACCAAAAAAGTAAATACAATGGATGATGTTCTTGGGTCGGTTCACTTTAAATTTCAAAGAATGGCAGCAGGTTTTTCAACTTACGGCTACAACGGAAAGAAAGTAAATGAAGAAGGAAGACCTATTCCTGTCGGTAAAATAGACAGGGCCTGCGGAATCCCGGGCAGTTTTTCATGGACAGGCTGGGCTGCTTTAATTGCCACTAAACCTGACAGTCTAAACGGAACTATTGTTTATAGGAGTGAAGGATGCGGCGCCTGCCATATTGGAGGTAATTATCAACCTGCCACTGAAGATATGATGCCTATTGGAAATGTTCCATCTTCAGCTAAACAAGGCATTGACTGCTTGATTTGTCATTCTCAATCTTATGATATGAATTATAAATATGTAATTAAAGATAATGTTGGATATCGATGGAACCAGGATAGAACAATGCGTGCAGCAATGACTGTTACAAAACCAACAAATGAAAATTGCCTTAACTGTCATCAGCATAATATGGGCGGCGATACTTATGCTAACAATGTTTCTGCAAAAAGCTTAGGATACAAAAACAAAAGAATAATTCATGAAGGAAGCAAAAGAGGAAATCCTTTCAGCCCTGAAGATGACGTTCATTATGCTGCAGGAATACAATGTATCGACTGCCATATCCCGGAAGGACATAAAATACCAAGAGGAAATAAAGGAACTGATTTAGTAGCAAATGATTTACCGGGTAAAGCAGTTGCTTGCGAAAATTGCCATACATCAGCTCCGCATACTAAAAACGAATTAACAAGAGTAATTTTGAATGGTCATGTTGCAAGAATTGCGTGCGAAACCTGTCATATAAAAGACCTTCAGCATGAAAATGTTGTATTGAGGGACTGGGTAAATCCCACATGGAATCCCGGGGAAGGTATTTACACACCAACCGATGTTTTACGTTCAGGTAAATCGGGAGTAGGATTTACATATTTATGGTTTAACGGAAACGGGACATTTCTTGCTAATGCTTTGGGTAATAATCCGAATAAAACCGATAAATACAATCCATTGATGGATCAAATTACAAAAATTTCCAATCCCGAAGCTTTAAAGGAAGTTAAAGAAAATCTTAGAAAAGATTTTAAAATGAATGAAGAAGAAATCGATAATTATTTAAAATCAATTGAAAATACATTATCGCAGCTTCCTCCTGAAATGATCGAAAAAAGAAGAGAAGTAATTGCACAAAATCTGCAGCCGCTTGAAAATATGGGCGAAAGTAAAATTTATCCTTTCAAATTATTTAATGCTTATATGTTTGAAGATATGTCGAACCGGGGACCTTTTGGTGCAATGATTCTTCCGTTTGATTATCCGACATATTATCAAACCGGAAAACCTAAAGATGCAGTAATTAAAGCAATTGAAAATCCTATTGTAAAAAGAATGTACCAGCTGCCGTTTAAGGAATATATGATGGACGACTTTATGCATTATTTTGGAGTTGATAACTGGTCAACAACATATCCACTAGATAATAAAGGTGAATTAAGAAACGTGAAGCCTAAATGGATGAGACAATTTGGAACTCTCATGGTTAATCACGGAATTCAGAAAGAAGGATTAAGTTGTCAAAGCTGTCATTCCGAAACCGGTATTTTAGATTTTAAAAAGCTTGGCTATTCACCCGAAAGAGTAAAAGATTTGCAGCATCTTCCCGAACTAAAATATTTCAAAAAAGAAAATATTAAGATTTCAGGAAATAAAGAGAAGAAGGAATTAGCTTCTAAAAAATAGATGCACTTTTTATTGAAACGATATTCTTCATAAACAAATATTCAACCTCCTCGAAATATAGGAGGTTTTTTATTCTTTTCTTGTTACTCAATTTATTTTTATAGCTTTGCTTTACCATTTGATAAAGTACGCAATTCGTTCAGAATATTTATATTATATTTAATTCTAATTCAAAAAATTTAAAAAAGTTATTACTTTCGTGCCTGCACGCCGAAGTGCATTTCGGCACGCAGGCGTGATAAATTAATCATTTTTAATCAACAATTTTACTAAGTAACTTTTGAGGAAATAATGGCAAAAAAGAAAATTCGCTGGGGTGTTTTAAGTACAGCAAATATCGGTGTTGGAAAAGTGATTCCAGCTATGCAGAAAGGAGAATACTGTGAGATTACCGCAATATCTTCAAGGGATATTCAAAAAGCAAAGGAAGCTGCAAGCAAACTAGGTATAAAAAAAGCTTATGGTTCATATGAAGAGTTAATAAGTGATCCGGAAATAGATGCTGTTTATAATCCGCTTCCAAATAATTTTCATGTTTATTGGACTATAAAAGCTATGGAAGCCGGTAAACACATCCTTTGTGAAAAACCTATTGGTATGAATACTAAAGAAGCGGAATCACTTTTAAATATTTCAAAGAAATATCCCGATTTAAATGTTATGGAAGCTTTTATGTACCGTTTTCATCCTCAATGGCGAAAGGCAAAATCACTGGTAAAAGAAGGCAAAATAGGTGAAGTGAAAAATATTCAATCATTCTTTTCTTATTATAATGTTGATTCGAAAAATATTCGCAATAAAGTGGAAAACGGCGGGGGAGCATTAATGGATATAGGCTGTTATTGTATTTCATTCCCAAGGTTTATCCTAGAAAAAGAACCATCTTGTGTTATGGGTACAATTGATTTTGATCCCAATACCCAAACTGACAGGTATACTTCAGCTATTCTTGATTTTTCTTCAGGAATTACATCCGGTTTTACTTGTTCGACTCAATTAATTCACTATCAGCGGGCAAATATTTTAGGTACTAATGGGCGTATTGAAATTGAAATCCCGGTTAATGCTCCTTCTGATAAACAGACGCGGATTTGGCTAATCACAAAAGAAGGAAATGAAGAATTTACATTTGATCCTGTCGATCAATATACGCTTCAAGGAGATGCATTTTCAAAAGCCATTTTAGAAAATACCGAAGTTCCTACTCCTTTAAGTGATGCCATTAATAATATGAAAGTAACTGATGCAATTATAAAAAGTGCTGAAACAAAAAGCTGGGTTAAATGTTAAACCAAATTAAAGAGTAATATTATTCTATTGATGGAAAATCTTTTGCGAAATAAAAAGAAATTGTTTTATTGCTTAATTGTCTAATTGTTAAAACAATATGGCAACTTAACAATTTTTAGTAACTAAATAAGAAAAATCTATATGAAACTGTTAATGTTATTTTTAATACCTGCAGCTCTATTATTATTAAGCTGCCAAAATAAAACAGATACGACGAAGGGAGATCCAAAGGTTATGACGGAATCACAGCACCCTAACAATCCTTATTACTCACGAACAGATACAACCACATTAAATCTTCCCGATTCTGTTTGGAAAAAAGTTTTGCCCGATAGTGTATATCAAGTTGCACGAAATAAGGCAACTGAAAGAGCATATACGGGAAAGTACTGGAAATCTACCGGAATAGGTACCTATTATTGTGCAGCTTGCGGTAATCCATTATTCCGTTCCGATTCATGGTTTGCAAGTACTTGCGGCTGGCCTAGCTTTTTTGAAACGATAAGACCAAATAGTGTCATTTATAAACCTGATACGTCTTATGGAATGCATAGAACAGAAGTTTTATGTGGTCGATGCGGTGCACATCTCGGACATGTATTTGATGACGGCCCGCCGCCAACAGGAAAAAGATTCTGCATGAATTCTTTTGTTCTTGATTTTGTACCTGATAGTGCAAAGGCTGAAAAATAGATCTTCTAAAGGATTAATTCGGTTTCTTAAAGAAACCGGGTTGATTTGACATTATGCAATTACTATTCTTTATAATTTAAACATCTTAGATTGGCCTCGATAAAGTAATAGTCTGCATAAATAAGCGGAACATCAATTTCCGAATCTGCCGGTTTACTTCCGACACAATGTTTAAGAATAAAATTCTGATTTTGATTTTCTTCAGCTCTATATTTACTGGTAGATAAACTTGTTAAAATTTTATCTGCAGCTTCTTTATATTTTTCCCCTTTATTTTTAGAATATGCGCTTAACTCCTAAAGAGCAGAACAAATTATTGCTGCAGCGGAAGCATCTCTCGGTTCATCTGGAATATTTGGTGCATCAAAATCCCAGTAAGGTATCATATCATTAGGCAGATTTTTATTATTTAACTGAAGTTACGCAAAGAATATAAACATAAGCGAAATAAGGTGTTAAATTAG